>SVEA01000148.1 GCA_015057615.1 Lachnospiraceae bacterium
AGCCAGTCCGCATTATTTGCAATAATTGCCTTATCATTGTCAAAAGAAATAAATCTGGAAAGCTGCTGCTGGAAGCGCTTTGTGTTGTACTGAATCGTCTCCAAAGTCATCATGGACCGCATATCGGATTTGCCGGAAGGGTCACCAATCATCGTGGTTCCTCCGCCGAGAAGAGCAATCGGTCTGTGACCTGCCCTCTGCATATGCATCATTGCCATTACCGTAAGAAAATGACCGGCAGTAAGGCTATCTGCAGTCGCATCAAAACCGATATAAAAACTAACGGATTTCTTTCCTAATAATTCACGAACTTCTTCTTCATGGGTGCATTGTTCGATAAACCCACGTTCCTTTAATATGTCATAAACATTCTCTGACACCTGGTTTTCCTCCTTAAATTCAAAACTTCCTTGAAATATCATATTTTTCTAAGTTCTATTGATTTAAGTGTCATAAGTGATATAAAAACCATGAACATGAATAGGAGCAAATATATATTTAGGTTGGCTAAGACCGGCTGACCGCAGTCAAAGGCAGGAAAGGCCGCCAAAGGAATATATATGCAGCAGTCCTATTTATATTAAAATCTTAAAGGACTTATGGCACTCATATCTTTATCACTAATTAAAAATATTATAAATGAATTAATCGGATATTTCAATGATGAATGACGTACGAAAGGTAGCTTATGTAATGGAGTTACTGTTCACACCCCACATATACCATGCTATGATTTCGTCAAATGTATCCGGAACGGAGCCGCTTTCACTTAATTGCATTACGTAGTGGTACATAAGGCTCCAAAATACGGAGCCAAAGTACCAACGAATGCAAATACTCCTTATCGAATATCATTTGTCGAAATCATAGGATAGACTTTGCCCATGTGCGAACAGTAACAAGGAAATAGAATACCGATATAGAAGAGGATTAGAATATCGCAAAGTGGAATAACTTATGAAAAGGGGAGTATATTGGATAATGCAATCGGTGATTGCTGGATATATGAAAAAGTGATATATTTATATAAAATAGAGCGAAGTTTTCAATTCATCAGAAAAAGGAGACTACAGGAAAGCTTGTAGGGGAAGAGAATGAATCATTCACAGGAGTTTAGGAATAATTCGGATCCGTTTACCGATCCGTTTGAGAATAGGAAGGGAAAACAGCGAGGGCGCTTAAAGATATTCTTTGGATATGCCGCAGGAGTAGGCAAGACCTATGCGATGCTGGACGAAGCTCAGACGCTTTGTAAAAATGGATACGATGTTGTAATCGGATATCTGGGGCCGAAGGTAAGCCCCGGAACGAAGCAGTTAATGAACGGGTTGCCAGTATTGCCTCTGAAAGTCATGGAAGCAGCGAAGTTTTCTTCCGTTTCGGAGGGGCATAGGAATCGGGAGAGTCACAGTAATGGCACGGACCGTAAGGCGGAAATTATGGAATTTGATCTGGATGCCGCCCTGGAACAAAAGCCGAAGCTGATTCTGGTGGATGAGCTTGCACATACGAATGTGAATGGTGCTCGGAATAAGAAAAGGTATCAGGATATTGAAGAATTGCTGAATGCAGGAATTGATGTTTTTACGACAGTTAACATTCAGCATTTGGAAAGTCTTAAGGATATTGTACAGGATATTACCAAGATCTATGAGAAGGAAACCATACCGGACTATATCTTTGATCAGGCGGATAAGGTCAAATTAATTGATATTGAACCGGATGAACTGCTTCGCCGTCTGGAAGCCAATGGCAGCATGCCATCAAATACAGAGGAATCGGCGGAAGGGAATATCTTTACCAAAGAAAACTTGAAATTACTGCGTGAAATAACAATGCGGAAAGCGGCGGACCGAATTAGTCATAATAATCAGAATGAGAATCTAACCTCCGATAAAGCCGCCAATATTAAGCTGATGGTCTGCATCAGCAGCTCGCCCTCCTCAGCAAGATGCATCCGCTGGACGGCAAGGACGGCAGAAGCGTTTCATGCCCCGTGGGTAGCGGTATATGTAGAGAATACGCATAGGGATAAGATGTCGGAGGAGGAAAGAGAGCATCTTCAGAATAATCTGGAGCTGGCAGAGCAGCTGGGAGCAGAAACGGTTACTCTAAACGGATATGATATTGCTGCAACGGTTGCCCATTACGCTAAATTAACTGGGATCACCAATATTGTAGTAGGGAAAAGCCGAAATAAAAAGACGCTTCAAACTATGTTCGAGCCGGATTTTGAAGATGTTCTTATTTCCTTACTCCACAATGTTGAAATTCATATGATACCAGACAGTAACCATATTAAATCCTACCGGCAGCCGAAGAAAAAGAAACCGATCAACGGTTTTTACCTGTCCTGGATCGATACGTTGAAAACGGTTGTATTATTGGCTCTGGCGACCCTGCTGTCGCTCTGGCTGACCTACCTTAACATTGAGAATACCAGTATTATGTATATTTTATCCGTAGTTGTAATATCCAGAATCACCTCCGGGTATATTTACGGAACGGCGGCATCCTTTCTTAGCGTATTGCTTTTTAACTTTATCTTTACGCAGCCATATTATGCTTTTGATTTTTTTAATCATGGCAATCTAATCACATTCCTCGTTATGCTGGTAACCGCATTGATTACCAGTGCTTTAACGATACGCATTAAGGTGCAGGCGGAATATGCGGTCGAAAGGGAGCAGCAGACCGAGGTACTGTATGAAATCAATAAGAAGCTTCTGGTTACCAGAGGGCTGGAGAATATTATAGCGATTTCGAATGAATACCTGACGAAGATATTTAAAGCATCCGCCATCTTCTATGTAAAGGATCCGATTACCGGCGCAAAAGGAATTCTTAAAAAAGTCGGCGAGGAAGCGGGGGATTTCTCATTGCAGTCCCCGAAGGAAAGCGGGGTAGCGCATTGGGTATTTTTAAATCAGAAGGTTGCTGGTGCCGGTACGGATACCTTTTCTGATGCGAAAGCCTACTATATGCCGATCATATTCCAGGGAAATGTGCTTGGTGTTATGGGAATCTCCTATGCGAACGAGGTCCTAAAGGATCAGAACAACCGTGCCCTTCTTCGAAGAATTGCATCACAGATTGCCATCGCATTGGAGCGGCAACGTCTTTCCGATAAGCAGAGATTAATTCTTGTAGAAACCGAGAAAGAGAAGATGCGAAGTAATCTCCTGCGGGCGATTTCCCATGATCTTCGGACACCGCTTACCGGTATCCTTGGAGCCAGTCAGGCGATTCTGGAAAATGAGGATACCCTAAGTCCGGAGATCAAGAAGCAGCTGATAATAAATATCCGGGAGGATTCACAGTGGCTGATCCGTGTGGTCGAGAATCTTCTGTCCGTTACCCGTATTAATGAGGATACGGCGAATGTGACAAAGACTCCGGAGGCTGCGGAGGAAATCGTGGCAACCGCAATACGAAGGATACGGAAGCGTTTTCCGGACAGTAAGATCAATGTGTCCGTACCGGAGGAGCTCTTGATGGTTCCAATGGATGGAACCTTGATTGAGCAGGTACTGATTAATCTGGTGGAAAATGCGATCAAGCATTCCGGTAAGGATACCTTAACGGATGTGACTTTAAAAAAAGAAGGAAACAATGCGGTTTTTGAAGTGAAGGATTATGGGGAAGGCATTGCGAAGCAGGATTTTCCCTACCTATTTGAATCCTATGTACCAAACGGTAAGAGATCATCGGATTCTTCCAGAGGAATGGGGATTGGTTTATCCATTTGCAAATCGATCATTAAAGCACACCATGGCAAGATAGAAGCTGCCAATCATAAAGAGGGTGGCGCAATTTTTCGTTTCACATTACCACTATAGGAGGTATTTATAATGAATCATAAACTTTTAATCTTGTTAGTTGAGGACGAAGCAGCAATTAGTAATTTTATTTCGACCGTACTGACTACCAATGATTATAATGTAATACAGGCAGAGAAGGGAAAGGACGCCATAGCATTGGCAGCATCCCGCAGTCCTGATTTAATCCTTTTGGACCTTGGACTACCGGATATGGACGGGACGCAGGTGCTAAGGGAGATACGCTCCTGGAGTAATATCCCAATCATCGTGGTTTCCGCAAGGGGACATGAGCGTGAAAAAGTGGAGGCATTGGATCTGGGAGCGGATGATTATATCACAAAACCATTCGGCATATCGGAGCTGCTGGCAAGAATCCGTACGGAAGTCCGGCATAGCCAGAAGCTTCAGGATGAGAACCATTTGGGAGTTGGTAAGGTGGTTGTCGGCGGTCTTTGTATCGACTATGACAAACGTATCGTGAAGGTGGAAGATAAGGAAGTTCATCTGACGCCGATCGAATACAAGATCATCGTACTTCTCTCTAAGAATGTCGGAAAGGTTCTGACCCATGATTATATTATAAGGGAAATATGGGGGCCGTTTATCAATGAAAACCAGACGCTTCGTGTGAATATGGCGAATATTCGGCGAAAGATCGAGGAAAATCCGGCGGAGCCGAAGTATATCGTAACCGAGGTCGGTGTCGGATACCGTATGGTAGATGAAGTGTAAGCTTTAAATTCTATAAAAATAAATTTCTACAGAAGAGGTAAGGGACAGCTTACCTCTATTTTTTTACCTACAAAGGGAACATAATAATATTATGTAAACTTAAAGTGAGAAGAGAACACTAAAATTAGAGAAGTAAGGATATAGGTAATATTTAAAAAGGAAGTGCAATATAATGAAATGAATAAACAAGCATATTATAATGATTCCCAGGTGAAACATTTCTTGCATTCCAATCAATAGGAGAGGAGGTACCCTATGGATTCTAACTTTGACGATAAAATAATTAATCAGATTGAAACAGGTTTATCCAAGCAAATGAAGGAAGATTTATTTACGACCGGATTAGAGAAGATCAACAGCAGCGATACGCAGGATAATATGGAACATGCAGGCAGAAATTATGAGGATATCAGGCAGGACAATTTGGAATATACGGACAGAAGTTATGAGGACATCCGGAATCAAATACCACCGCTGTCAAGGGCGGAATATATACGTCAGGCAAGGGCTGCATGTCTGCGCCAGTTAAATAATATTTCGGACAGAACCGGAAGCTATGAGGATTACAGTCCGGATATTGATACCCTTGCACCGGAAAAACAGCATAAGAAAAAGAGAGGACTCGGCTTGTTCCAGGATGGCAGCAGTCCAATCCAAGCGATGTCGGCAGGCAGCAGGAGCTATGAAGAAAATACACCGCAGGACATTGCATCCTTCCGTTCTCTGATAGTACGGACAGTGTGTGCGATTGTGATTTTTCTGCTTATCTTTGCGTTCGATAAATTCGATCTTGCATTCGGGGAATTTACCAGTGAAGCAATTCGTAAGTATGTGACATCAAATGATACCCTGAAAATGCTGGAGGAGCTGATGGTTACCTGGTTAAAGTAAAAGTTAGGGAGGTTTTGTTCATTGAATTTTATCATTTTTTCAGTTATAATATCGGGGTAGAACAAGACCGTAGGACATCCCTTCTATGAAAATCACAGGAATATGGAAAATACGGGTCTTGAGGGAAAGGATTTTTAACATGAGAAAATTAGCACTTTCCGATGAAATTTTATTATCGGTAGAAAAGCCGGCACGCTATATTGGCGGAGAGGTTAATATGCAGGTGAAAAATCCGAGCGAGATGGATATTCGGTTTTGTATGTGTTTTCCGGATGTTTATGAGATCGGAATGTCACATTTGGGAATACAGATATTATATGATATATTGAATCGCAGAAGCGATACGTATTGTGAGAGGGTTTATTCTCCCTGGGTAGATTTGGACAAGATTATGCGGGAGAAGAGTATCCCCCTCTTTGCGCTAGAAAGCCAGGATCCGATCAAGAATTTTGATTTTCTTGGAATTACGCTGCAATACGAGATGTGCTATACCAATGTATTGCAGATACTGGAGCTGTCACAGATTCCGATCTATGCCAAGGACCGCACCGAGGAGGATCCCATCGTGATTGGCGGCGGCCCCTGTACCTATAATCCGGAGCCAATTGCTGACTTCTTCGATTTTTTCTATATCGGGGAAGGGGAGACCTCCTATAATGAGATACTGGATACCTATAAGGAAGGGAAGAAGCAGGGAAAATCAAGAAACGAAATTCTGGAACAGATCGCCGGAATTGAAGGAATGTATGTACCTGCGTTCTATGATGTGAGCTATCATGAGGACGGTACCGTTGCGGATATAAAAGCAAATAGTCCCCATGTTCCGGATATGGTGAAGCGGCAGGTAGAGATGAACTTAAGCGAGGCATATTATCCGACAAAACCGCTGGTGCCCTATATTAAGGCTACGCAGGACCGGGTGGTTTTGGAGATACAAAGAGGCTGTATCCGCGGTTGTAGATTCTGTCAGGCAGGGATGATCTACCGCCCGAACCGGGAACGAAGCCTGGAGTATCTTAAGAAATGTGCGACTGAAATGCTTGCCTCCACCGGCCATGAGGAAATTTCTTTAAGCTCCTTAAGCTCCAGTGACTATTCCGAATTACAGGAGCTGGTTTATTATCTAATTGATGAGTTTCGTTCTAAGAAGGTTAATATTTCACTTCCGTCCCTGAGAATCGATGCATTTTCTCTGTATGTTATGAGTAAGGTTCAGGATATACGAAAGAGCAGTCTTACCTTCGCACCAGAGGCAGGAAGCCAGAGACTACGGAATGTAATTAATAAAGGGCTTACCGAGGAGGATATCCTAAATGGAGCCGGAAAGGCATTTCAGAGCGGCTGGAACCGTGTTAAACTATACTTCATGATGGGACTTCCGACGGAAAATGACGAGGATATCGAAGGAATTGCCATCCTGTCGGATCAGATTGCAAGAAAATATTATGAGATACCGAAGGAGCAGCGAAATGGCAAGGTAAGCATTGTTACCAGCACCTCTTTCTTTGTTCCAAAGCCATTTACCCCTTTCCAATGGGCAAGAATGAATACGAGAGAGGAATATCTTACCAAGCAGCATCATCTGCGTGGGAAGATCAATGAACAGCTGAACCGGAAAAGTATCAAATATAACTGGCATGAAGCGGATCTGTCCGAACTGGAGGGGGTATTTGCCAGAGGCGACCGCCGCATTAGTAAAGTGATCTATGATGCTTATAAAGCGGGATGCTTATATGATTCCTGGAGTGAATACTTCGATTTTGAAAAATGGCAGAAGGCATTTAAGGATAACGGTATCGATTATCGGTTCTACACCTGTAGAGAGAGAGACGAGGAGGAGATATTTCCCTGGGATTTTATCGATACTGGTGTGACGAAGAAATTCTTACTGAGAGAATATAGGAATGCAAAAGCGGAGAAAATTACATTAAACTGCAGGCAGTCTTGCAGCGGTTGCGGAGCAAAATCTTTTGGCGGTGGGATATGCTACAGAAGCGGGGCGAATCTGGAGGAGGTTACCAATGAAAGTACGAATTAAGTTTCAAAAATACGGGGCCATGAAGTTTATCGGCCATCTCGATGTGATGCGCTTTTTCCAAAAGGCATTCCGCCGTGCGGGCTTTGACAGTGTATACACCCAAGGCTTCAATCCTCACCAGATTATGTCCTTTGCGGCACCTCTTGGATTGGGCTTAACCAGTGACGGAGAATATCTGGACGCGGAGCTTACCTCCTCAGAGGAGCCTAAGGTTATGATCGATCGGCTGAATGCGGTCATGACGGAAGGATTTCGTATCATAGACTTTCATCCGTTAAAGGAGCGGGAGGAGCATCAAAAGGCGGTTACCGCCATGGCTCTGGTATCCTCAGCCGGCTATATGGTATCGCTTAAGGATGGATATGAACACAGCGAAGCCTTAAAGAGCAAAGAGGAGTTTCAAAATGTATTTTTAGACTTTATCGCTCAGCAGACAATAGAGATCGAGAAGAAGACAAAGACAAGTGAAAAGGTAGTAGATATTAAACCGATGATCACCCTGACTGCATTTGAGGAAGAAGAATACCGGGACAAGCTGAGCGTAAGGCGAAAGGATGATTCGCAGCAGGCTCTTAATCTCCCGGAAAGTGCAGCAGAGTTTTATCGCAATGGGATTAAGGTTTATCTTCAGCTGGATACCGGAAGTACCGTGAATTTAAAGCCGGAATTAGTCATGGAAGCGTTCTGTAATTTTCGGAAAGTTCCTTATAATAAATTTTCTTGGCAGGTTCACCGGCTGGAAATCTATACGAGAGATTTGGATACCGGAAAACTGATCTCTCTGGATCATTTGGAACAATAAGGGTTTCCGGGACAGGAGTTTTCAATGAGTAGTAAATTGGTAATTGTCAGACAGGAGAACCGTATCATCTCTGCTTTTTTTGAAGGCATGAATCTGGTGCAGGTTTCCCTCAATAATTCCGAAGATACCGGAATTCTGGGTAATATCTATCTTGGCAAGGTCAAGAATATCGTGAAGAATATCAATGCCGCGTTTATTGAAATTGAAGACGGCAGAATGTGCTATTATCCGCTCGCGGAAAACCGTTACCCGATCATGGCAAATGAAGAAGACAGCGGAGAAGAGAACCCGGCATTAACGGAGGTAAAGGTGAAAGCCGGCGATGAGCTTTTGATCCAGGTGGTAAAAGAGGATATTAAAACGAAAGCGCCAGTGGTAAGCTCGAACCTTAATTTTACCGGAAAATATGCTGCATTAACCTATGGTAAGACTACCGTCGGGGTTTCCTCTAAGATTACGGACGAGAAGGAACGAAAAAGATTAAAAAATATAGCGATGCAATACCGCAGCAGGGAATATGGATTTATTCTGCGGACCAATGCAGCCTTTATGCCGGAAGAGAAGATTAAGGAAGAGATCGAGAGCCTAATTGCGGCATATCGTGATATTCGTAAATTCGGGGTTCATAAGAGCAGATTTTCCTTGGTATATAAAACACCACCGAACTATATCTGTGACATTCGGGATGGATATGCGGTAAAGGTGGATGAATTTATTACGGATGATAAGGTACTTTATGATAACATCAAAGAATACCTAATGCAGTATCAGGCAGAGGATATTAGTAAACTAAAATATTATGATGATCCCTTACTTCGTTTGGCGAAGCTGTACGGTGTACATGAAAAACTGGAGGAAGCCCTGCGCTCCTATGTGTGGCTGAAATCCGGCGGTACCCTGGTAATTCAGCCAACCGAGGCATTAACGGTCATTGATGTGAATACCGGTAAGGCGGTAGCCGGGAAGAAAAAGGTGCAGGAAACCTTTCTCAAGGTAAATCGGGAGGCGGCGAAGGAAATCGCCAGACAGATCCGGCTCCGCAATCTATCCGGAATCATTATCATAGATTTTATTGATTTAGAATCGCCGAAGGATCAGGAGCTCTTAATGGAAGAGCTGGCGGGGTATCTGAAAGCGGACCCCATTAAGACTATCCTTGTGGATATGACGGCACTTGGACTGGTAGAGGTCACAAGGAAAAAGGTAAGAAAGCCATTGCATGAGCAGGTAGCGGAAGTGAAGAAGCATTCCTTCTAATATTGATCGAGTGTCCTAAGTCATTCTAAGATTTTGAAATGAATAGAATCGCATATATATTCATGTTTATGGTTTTATACGACTTAGGACATTCTATTAATATCTCTAACTATGATTTTTGTGCAGCAACGAGACCATGAACGGTTTTTAAGTTCATGCTAGATTATTATATTAGGAAAGAATGATTTTATATGGTTAAAACAAATGCGATGAGACTGCTGGAGCAGGCAGGGATTTGCTACAAGGCTTTGGAATATGAGGTGGATGAAGATAATCTGGCAGGAGAGCATGTGGCGGAGCAGATTGAAATGCCGCCGGAGCAGGTATTTAAAACTCTGGTTGCAAAGGGTGAGAAAAAAGGAATTATGGTATTTTGCATTCCGGTGAATACGGAATTGGATCTAAAGAAAGCAGCATCAATTCTTGGCGATAAAAAGATTGAACTGCTTCATGTCAAGGATCTCTTAGCAACAACGGGATATGTACGGGGCGGATGCTCCCCGATCGGCATGAAAAAGAAGTATCCGACCTATATGGACGAGATCGCAGTCCTGTTTGACAAAATTACGATAAGTGCCGGAATTCGCGGCTGCCAGCTGTGCGTCCCCAGGGAAGCGCTGGTGAAATATATTGATGCCACGCTATGCGATATAACGGAATGAAGTAGAGGAATGAGCAGCCGGTAGTAACTTCATCAATTTGCATAATCTATGTGTTGATAAGTAATAGGAAACAAATTTCATTCGCAACACATTCCCATTTGATTGAAGTACGTAGTGGTACATAAGACCACAAAATACGTGGTCTAAGTGCCAACGACTTCAAACAGTTGCGCATTAAAATATTGTTTCTATTACTTAAGTTTTTC
>SVEA01000149.1 GCA_015057615.1 Lachnospiraceae bacterium
ACTTTACAAATAAAAATTTTGTAATATAGCATTTGCTTTGTTGATGGGGAAATATGTATAATATTATTATGTTATTGAAGTCTTTGCTTGCATATAAATTGGTAATTTGATTAAAATAAGATAGATGATTAAGGTGTCAAAAGCACCGAAGGTGATATTCTGATGCAAGATATTGATGTGTAAGCTCGCTTACTAAGCAATATTTTGTATCAGAATAAGTGCTACGCACCTTTTGACACCTTAATCATAAATAACAGAGTAGGAAGTGAAGGAGGAGCAGATCATGCTTTATGTAATTATTATTGTTGCGATTGTTGCAGCTGAGACAAAGATCAAGAATTACATCGATCAGAATATGAAGCTTGGAGAACATAAGAAAATCTTAAATGGTAAGATCATCTTAAGCAAGCACTATAACAGCGGAATGTTTCTTAATTTCATGGAGGATAAGAAGGAAATGGTTAAGACGGTATCCGGTGTGTTCCTGGGTTTTCTTCTGCTCCTTTTGGCCGTTTTCTTACCGAAGAAGGGTCATAAATTGTTTAAGTTAGGCATGTCCTTTGTACTCGGTGGTGCTACCAGCAATGTGTCGGACCGCGTCAGAAAAGGGCATGTGGTTGATTATTTCAGTTTTAACGGGAAGTCTAAAAATTTGAATAGAATTGTTTTCAATCTGTCCGATATGTTCATCTTTCTTGGTTCTGCACTTATTGTAATCGCCGGTTTTTTTTCAGGAAAAGGCAGCAGCTTACTTCATGAAACAAAAGAATAGCGGACGGAGCAATTGCATATAGGACACCGCTTGCTCGGAATACATTTTGCGCTTTCTTCCATTTGCCAGCTGTATACCCAGGAAAAATCCCAGGAATGGGAGAGCATTTTCCCGGATATCGGATGGCATTTATTTTGTCCGTTCTCTTCTGTTGTCAATGCTTCCCTGCACGATTGTTTTATGAATCGGAGCTAGACATAGTAACTGTTCACACATGGGCAAAGTCTATCATATGATTTCGACAAATGATATCCGATCAGGAGTATTTGCATCCGTTGGTACTTTGGCTCCGTATTTTGGAGCCTTATGTACCGCTACGTAATGCAACTAAGCGAAAGCGTTTCCGATGCGGATACATTTGATAAAATCATAACATGGTATACATGGTAGGTGTGATCAGTAACTAGACACAGAAATTTCAAAACTATTTTATGCATATTTTATTGATTTATAGTTCGACTATCATTATAATGATAATATGTTTCATACGTATTCGCTAAATATATTATTTAAAGGGATATAGCAGAGATATAATATATATCTATTTCCATAGACAGGAGGATTGAATGGATAATAACAACAATAATAAGCGTAAGAACAATATGCCAAATCGAATGTTCGTTATCATTACCTTGGCTGCGGCATTGCTAATTTGGTATATGGGCTCGATGGTATATAGGCAGATTGAGGAAAGCACCAATATCGAGATTACTTATGATGAATTTGTGAAAATGCTGGACGCCGATCAGATTGAATCGGTTGAGGCACAGTCAGACCGGTTGGTGATCGTACCAAAGAATCAACCCAATAAAGCATTGGATATCACCTACTATACCGGTCATTTCCCCGATCTTTATCTGGAACAGAAGCTGGAGAAAGCCGGTGTTGTCTTTAAATCGCAAGTCGTAGATAACCGTGCCTCCATTCTGGATACCGTTATTCAGATCGTACTTCCCTTTGTTCTAATCTATATCGTAATGTGGTTCCTATTTAAAGCCATCACAAAAAACAGCGGCGGTGTTATGGGAGTCGGTAAGAGTAATGCGAAGGTTTATGTGGAGAAACAGACGGGGGTTAACTTTAAGGATGTTGCAGGCCAGGAGGAAGCGAAGGAATCGCTGACGGAGATTGTGGATTTTCTCCATAACCCGACAAAATATACGCGTATCGGAGCTAAGCTTCCGAAGGGGGCTTTGCTGGTAGGACCTCCGGGAACTGGTAAGACGTTACTTGCGAAGGCGGTGGCAGGTGAGGCGAATGTTCCGTTTTTCTCCTTATCCGGTTCGGATTTTGTGGAAATGTTCGTTGGTGTCGGTGCTTCCAGAGTGAGGGACCTTTTTAAACAGGCACAGCAGCAGGCTCCTTGTATTATTTTTATCGATGAGATTGATGCAATCGGTAAGAGCAGAGATTCTCACTATGGCGGAAATGATGAACGGGAGCAGACGTTAAATCAGCTGCTTGCGAACATGGACGGATTTGATTCCTCCAAGGGACTTGTTGTTCTGGGCGCTACCAACCGGCCCGAGGTACTGGATAAGGCACTTCTTCGTCCAGGACGATTTGACCGCCGGATTATTGTAGATAAACCGGATCTCAAGGGTAGGATTGATATTCTTAAGGTCCATTCGAAGAATGTATTAATGCATGATTCCGTTGATTTGGAAGCGATCGGGCGCGCTACTTCCGGTGCCGTGGGTTCGGATCTTGCCAATATGATCAATGAATCTGCAATTCTTGCGGTGAAGAAGGGTCGTACTGTGGTAACGCAGGAGGATCTGCTGGAATCGGTAGAGGTCGTTATTGCAGGTAAGGAGAAGAAGGATCGTATCTTAGGCAAGGAAGAGAAACGAATCGTTGCTTATCATGAGGTGGGTCACGCCCTGGTGACAGCTCTGATGAAGCATGCAGAACCGGTACAGAAGATTACGATCGTTCCAAGAACCATGGGTTCCCTAGGATATGTTATGCAGGTACCAGAGGAAGAGAAGTATCTGATGAGCCAAGAGGAGATTATGACGCGGATTGTTACATTGTTTGGCGGCCGTGCAGCCGAGAAGATCGTTTTCGGTTCGGTTACAACGGGTGCCTCCAATGATATTGAAAAGGCAACCGCTCTTGCAAGAGCCATGGTTACCCAATATGGTATGTCCGATAAGTTCGGTTTGATCGGCTTGGAATCGGTTGAGAACAAATATCTTGACGGTAAACCGGTGATGAACTGCTCGGATCATACCGCCAGTGAAATTGACGACGAAGTTATCCGTATTCTGAAGGAATGCTATGATAAAGCAGAGGAGCTTCTTGCAGGAAATCGTGATGTATTGGATAAGATTGCGGATTATCTCATCACGAAAGAAACCATTACGGGCGAAGAATTCATGAAGATTTATCACGAAGTAAAAGGGGATAACGATCCTCTTAAGAAGATGACCGAGGAGCAGCTTCTGACAGATGGAGAGAAGGCTCCGATGATTTCTTCCGCAGCAGCACCCGAAGGTGAGGGTAACGGGCTGGAGGAAGTAAAACAAAAGCCGGAGAGTTAATAATATAGTAAGAGCCTGCAATAAATCGCGGCGATATTCTTTGTATCTTCTATATGGAAGGAAACTACAAGGACACAGCGGATTTATGCAGGCTCCTTTTTATGATATGAGTGGCAAAAGCCTTCTTAACAAACTGGTTCCCCAATTTTAATTTCTATGCTATAATCGAGAGGAGACAATGTACGAGATACAAGCCTTGTGATATGCGTAAAAACGCACAGAACAAGATACGCGATGTAAGCTCCGTGATGTTCCTAAAAACGCGCTATCACGTTCACTAGATTTTGTACCGCCGATCGGCGGAATGTGAGGAAATATGTTTGATATAGAAGAAGAATTAAAAAAACTTCCCGGGAAACCGGGTGTGTATATTATGCGGGATAGTAAGGATACCATTATCTATGTGGGAAAAGCCATCCGTTTAAACAACCGGGTAAGGCAGTATTTTCAAAGCAGCCGCAATCACACGCCGAAGATCATTAGTATGGTGGAGCATATTGACCATTTCGAATATATCATTACCGATTCGGAACTGGAAGCGTTGGTATTGGAGTGCAACCTGATTAAGGAGCACAGACCGAAGTACAATACCATGTTAAAGGATGATAAGACCTATCCCTATATTCGTGTAACGGTTAACGAAGCTTACCCGAGGGTGCTGTTCTCCAGACAGTTGAAGAAGGATAAAGCGAAGTATTTCGGACCGTATACCAGTGTAAATGCGGTCAAGGATATTATGGAGCTGCTGCGTAAAATTTATAAGATTCGGACCTGTAATCGGAATCTTCCGAAGGATATCGGGAAGGAGCGCCCCTGCCTCTATTATCATATGGGGCAATGCGATGCGCCCTGCCAGGGATCGATCACGCAGGAGGAATATCGGAAAAATATCGATCAGGTTATCGAGTTCTTAAATGGAAATTATACGCCGGTGGTTGACCGGCTAGAGAAGAAGATGCAGGAGGCTTCCGCGAATCTTGAATTTGAACGGGCGGCAGAACTGCGGGATCTTATGGGAAGTGTGAAGGTAATCGCCAACAAGCAGAAGATTACCAATACGGATCAGGTGGACCGCGATATTATTGCATTTGCCCGTAATAAGGATGAGGCGGTGGTACAGACCTTCTTTATTCGTGCGGGTAAATTAATTGGAAGGGATCATTATCATCTTACGGGGGTGGAGGGCGAAACGGACGGACAGGTTATGTCCAGCTTCCTAAAGCAGTTCTATGCCGGGACACCGTATCTTCCTAAGGAAATATACCTCGGCGCCCAGCCGGAGGAAGAGGAGCTGATTGCGGAATGGCTGAGTGCTAGAAAAGGGCAGAAGGTACATCTGAAGGTTCCGCAGAAGGGAGAAAAGGAAAGGCTCGTAGAGCTGGCGAAGAAGAATGCACAGCTTATTATGGATCAGGATATGGATAAGCTAAAGCGGGAGGAAGCCAGGACGACAGGTGCCCTTAAGGAGTTGGCACAGCTGCTTGGCCTGCCGCTGATCGACCGCGTTGAATCCTATGATATTTCTAATACGGCAGGATTTCAGTCCGTCGGTTCCATGGTGGTGTACGAGAAAGGCAAGCCAAAAAGAGCGGATTACCGCAAGTTTCGAATCAAAACCGTTACAGGGCCGGATGATTATGCCTCCCTGCATGAGGTACTCACCAGAAGGTTTACCCATGGGCAGAGGGAACGAAAAGAGAGAATGGAAAAGAATCTGAATGCGGAGTGGGGAAGCTTTACAAAATATCCGGATCTGATTCTGATGGACGGCGGGAAAGGACAGGTTGGCGTTGCCCTGCAGGTTCTGGAGGAGCTGCATCTAAATATTCCGGTGTGTGGTATGGTAAAGGATGATAACCACCGTACCCGCGGGTTATACTATGATCAGCAGGAGCTTCCAATCGATAAAAGCAGTGAATTGTTTCGGCTGATTACCCGGATCCAGGATGAGACGCACCGTTTTGCAATCGAATATCACCGCTCCCTGCGTCAGAAAAATCAGGTACACTCCATTTTGGATGACATTAAGGGAATTGGTCCTGCTAGAAGAAGGGCTTTGATGAAATATTTTCAATCCCTGGAGGCGATTCAGCAGGCAGAGGTTGAGGAAATCATGAAGGTTCCGGCAATGAACCGGCAATCAGCGGAGGAAGTCTATCATTTCTTTCGTCAGAACGATAGAAAAAACTAGGTTACTGTTCACACCCCTAACAAAGTCTATAATATGATTTTGACAAATGATATCTGATAAGGAGTATTTGCATTCGTCGGTACTTTGGCTCCGTATTTTGGAGCCTTATGTACCGCTACGTAATGCAACTAAGCGGAAGCGTCTCCGAATCGGATACATTTGTCGAAATCAT
>SVEA01000150.1 GCA_015057615.1 Lachnospiraceae bacterium
CCATTATGCGCAAAAAACCGCGCAGAAATGAGGATAAAATGAAACAGAGATTAGATGTACTTTTGGTTAACCGTAATCTGGCGGAGTCCAGGGAGAAGGCAAAGGCGATTATCATGTCCGGGGATGTATTTGTGAATGGGCAGAGAGAGGATAAGGCCGGAAGTGCTTTCCGTGAGGATGTACAGATTGAAATAAAGGGATCGCCGCTAAAGTATGTCAGCAGAGGTGGTCTGAAGCTGGAGAAAGCTATGGAACGGTATCCGATTTCATTAGAGAGAAAGGTGTGTATGGATGTCGGATCCTCTACCGGGGGCTTTACAGACTGCATGCTGCAAAATGGTGCGGCTAAGGTATATGCTGTCGATGTCGGAACAAATCAGCTTGCCTGGAAGCTCCGGCAGGATGAGCGGGTAGTATCCATGGAGAAAACCAACATCCGTTATCTTACTTCGGAGCAAATCGACGATACGATTGCATTTGCTTCCATTGATGTGGCATTTATTTCTCTCACCAAGGTTCTACTACCGGTTAGAAATTTGTTGGATACGGAAGGCGAAGTGGTCTGCCTGATCAAGCCGCAATTTGAAGCGGGCAGGGAACAGGTTGGAAAAAAAGGCGTGGTCAGGGATCCGAAGGTTCACATTGAAGTTATCACGCAGGTTGTCAGACATGCGGTTTCCATTGGTTTTGACTGCCTGGATCTGGACTATTCTCCGATCAAGGGACCGGAGGGGAATATTGAATATTTATTATATATGAAAAAGCACCTGCGCCTCGATGAGAACGAGGAAGTGATCGCTGGAATACCAATCGAAGAAATGAACATAAATCGCACGGTAGAAGAAGCTCATCGTCATTTTATAGAAGATGACGGAAAGTAAACCGGATTTTTACTATTATTGCATAATTATTCTGACAAAGTATAATATTATGCTTAAATATAAGCAAGATGTCTTGAAACTAATGGAATTCTATGATAAACTTAAACAGTGTGTGAAGATTTCATAGGATACAGTGCAATTTGGGAGAGTTGTTGACGAATGGATCGTTTTTTAATAATAACAAACACAGAGAAGGATAAAGATTTATCCTTAACAAAGAGAATCGCGTCTTATATTCAAGAGGCGGGAAAGCAGGCAGCTTTCTTCCGGTTATCTTCGATTCAGGAAAGAGCTACCCCGCAGAATATTCCGGAGGATATCGAATGTGCTGTCGTACTAGGCGGTGACGGAACGATTATTAAGACTGCGAATGATTTAATTCCCTATGATATACCGATTCTTGGAGTGAATCTGGGTACGATCGGTTTCCTTGCTGAAATTGAGGAGCATCATGTTGCGGAAGCACTGGATTGCCTGTTTCAGGATGATTATCATGTGGAAAGCCGTTTGATGATAAGCGGTGAGGTAATTTATAACCGCTCTAATCTTATAAAAACAACCGAAAATACTAGCAATGCACTCAATGATATTGTCATTACAAGAAAAGGGCTGTCTCGAATTATTCGTCTTGGAATCTATGTGAATGACCAGCTTGTTGATAATTTCCGTGGAGACGGTGTTATAATTTCTACACCGACGGGTTCCACTGCATATAATTTATCTGCCGGAGGCCCCATTGTAATATCGCAGGCAAATGTTATGGTAATCACTCCGATTTGCCCGCATTCCCTCAGCCCGAGAAGCCTTGTTGTATCGGCAGAGGATACGGTTAAAGTGGTGGTCGGAAAAAGTAAGAAAACACAGGATGCGGAAGCAATTGTTTCGTTTGACGGAAATAAAGAGATGGAACTTCGTACCGATGATATTATTTATATAAAGAAGGCGCAGTATGATACGAAATTGATTAAATTAAATCATACCGGTATTTATGAAATTCTTCAATCAAAATTAAATAATAAAATAATTTAGAATTAATATAATTAGAAAGGCACTGGTGTGAGAGATGAAAATCAGCAGGCAGGCTAAGATAATTGAATTAATCAATAAATATGATATTGAGACGCAGGAAGAGCTGGCAGAACGGTTGATGCGGGACGGATATAATGTGACGCAGGCAACGGTATCCAGGGATATCAGGGAGCTTAAGCTTAGCAAGATCGCACTGGATGATGGCAGGCAGAAATATATCGTTCTCCAGCAGACGGAGCCTGGCTTGAGTGAAAAATATGCCCGTGTATTACGGGAAGGCTTTGTTTCTATGGAAATGGCGCAGAATATCTTAGTCGTGAAGACGATTTCCGGAATGGCGATGGCGGTCGCTGCTGCTTTGGATGCACTTCAGATTAGCAGTATTGTCGGATGTATTGCCGGTGATGATACGATCATGTGCGCGATCCGATCGAAAGAAGAAACGATTTCTGTTATGGAGAAATTAAGTAAAATCATTAATACGATAGAATAATGGCAGGTTCTCAAAAAACAAAAAGGCATTCACAGTTATTGGAGATATTTGACTTGCCGGATGAATAAAACAGTGTTACAATAAATAAAGTTAGAATATACGGGTATCGAGAGAGGAATGACAACACAGAGCCGGCATCGCCGGTGATTTTTGTTGCCATAATTTGCGTATTCAGATCAGAAATAGATTTAGATAAGGAGATTGCAAAATGTCAGGACATTCTAAGTTTGCGAATATCAAACATAAGAAAGAAAAAAATGATGCAGTAAAGGGTAAGATTTTTACAAAGATCGGACGTGAGATTGCGGTTGCAGTAAAGGCAGGCGGACCGGACCCGAACAATAATAGCACGTTAAAAGATGTTGTTGCAAAGGCGAAAGCGAATAACATGCCAAATGACACCATAGACCGGAGTATTAAAAAAGCATTTGGTGATGCGAATGCGGTAAATTATGAGGCAGTTACTTATGAAGGCTATGGCCCAAGCGGAATCGCGATCATTGTAGATGCTCTTACGGATAATAAAAACAGAACGGCAGCAAATGTTCGAAATGCATTTACAAAGGGAAACGGTAATGTTGGAACCCAGGGCTGCGTATCGTTTCAATTTGATAAAAAGGGTCAGATTCTTGTGGATAAAGAGGAATATAACGGAACGGCGGATGATTTGATGATGCTTGCACTTGATGCGGGAGCAGAGGACTTCGCAGAAGAGGACGATAGTTTTGAGATTCTTACTGAGCCGGAAACCTTCAGCAGCGTAAGAGAAAACCTTGAAAAAGCCGGCATTCCTATGGCGCAGGCAGAGGTTACGATGCTGCCTCAGACCTGGGTGGAGCTTTCGGAGGAACAGGACATCAAAAATATGCAGAAAATCCTAGATCTTCTTGACGAGGACGATGATGTTCAGGAAGTATATCATAACTGGGATGAGTAAGTTAGAAGTGGATGTTATATAATGGTATTTTTGTAAATAATAGTATATAAAGGAAAAGAGGAAGCTAACAGGTTCTGGTCTGTAGGCTTCCTCTCTTTATTGCTAGTACAATGCCTGACAGAACCGGATTATTTAAGACAGGAATAATAACTCTTCTAGGTATATAATGTAATTACCAATTGAGGAGGAATGACATGCCAAAGAAATTAGAAAAAGATAATAATTCTGGTGTTACGATCAATACGGTACAGAATATCATTGATTATATGGAAGAAAATCTTTATGAAGAGTTAACGCCCAATAGGATTGCGGCGCAATTTTTTTTGAGCATTTCTGCTATGAACAGCATGTTTAAGATTGTATGCAATATGACGATCATGGAATATGTACGAAACAGGCGTCTTTCCCTTGCAGGTCAAGAGCTTATTCGGTCGAATGTACGTGTGATTGATGTTGCATTTAAGTACGGTTATGAAACTCCGGAAGCATTTGCTAAGGCATTTACACGTTTCCATGGATATCCGCCAAGCTTTATCAGAAGAATCTATCCTAAAATAAAAATGTTCAATCCGGTTCAGATTAAGATGGAAATAAGCGGTGGATGGGAAGAAAATATTTTATCGGATAAGCAGTTGTCATTTCCGACAAAACCAAGTTATCCGGAACAGGATAAAAGCCTCTTTTATTGCTATGATGATACTACCAAATATAAAGGAGGAGTACCGATGGATAAAGAAAGGTATGAACATCGAATTAGTGTCAATGGCATGAAGCAGAAGGAGAATTGGCGTATACTGCTATTATTAGCTAGGAAGCTCGATGAAAATGGCATTAAATTTAAAGTTGATGGAAAAACAATGATTTTTGCACACGGGCTGGAATTTAAACTTGAAAAAATCTGCTTAACATTTAAATGGAAAGAAGAACAGAGAATTTTAGATTTTTTTGGCTATGATGGTAAGGCGAAAAGCAGTTTTGAAAGTTTTAAATATTTTGATACAATGTTTGAAGGCATGAAAATCCGATGTATGTTTTATAGAGATTGTCAGGACGACGATAGCGACGATTTTCTGTTTCGAAATGCGGAACCCGTGATGGTGGATGGACAGATTATTTATGTGCAGACATTGGAATTTTATATCGAAAATTCAGAGCCGGATAATAAGTACTACAAAATGGTGAACGATTGGCTGAAACTAAGGGGCTAGAGCTTGATGCCTATCTATATTCAGAGGAATAAATCGGGAGGTAAAAGGTATCATGGATGACAGTGAATTTGTAAGTGTAAGTACACATTATGATATGCTGATAGAGGAAGAGAATGATCCGGTATATGATCCAAAACCGTTGCAGGAATATATGGATCAATCGGATGGACCGTATTTTATTCATTGCCTTAACCTCACACCGATGAAAGATGTCTTAGAAATTGGTGTCGGTACCGGCAGATTGGCGGTCAGGGTAGCGGGAAAATGTAAGACATTCTGTGGAATTGATATCTCTGAAAAGACCGTTGTCCGCGCCAGAAGAAATCTGAAAGAATTTGATAATGTATCTATCATATTAGGGGATTTTTTAGAGTATTCTTTTGATGCACTGTATGATGTTATTTATTCTTCGCAAGTTTTCTGGCATATCCGCGATAAGCAAAATGCGATTGCAAAAATAGCAGGTTTATTAAAGAAGGACGGAATATTCGTGCTCTCAATCGATAAAGTTCAGCCCGAAGTCACGGATTACGGTACAAGAAAGATAAAAATGTTCCCGGATGATAAGGAGAAAATTCTAAAATTTATGGAACATGCAGGGCTATGCCTTCAACAGGTAGGAGAGACGGAAAAAGCATATGTTATCGTAACATATAAGAGCTAATGATTCCGGATGGGCTGCTCCCTTTTTGGTATATAAAAAATATTTTTCCCATACAATACAAATATTGAACGTTTCTTATCGTGATGATATAATATAGTTATGGAGGTGGTTTGCATGCCAAAAAAAGATGATAAATTAAATAAGACAGCAAAAAGTTCATTTACGAAAAAAATGAAGAAAATATCTTATGATGAACATTTTACAAGAGCCACTGATTCAGTTGATTTAATGAAAAGTTCTAAGCTGGCGGATATCGGGGACGGGATAACGCCGAAAAAAGAAAGTGAATATGATAGATATACAAGATAATTAATGAAGCTTCCTTCTATTCGTTCCTGACCGGATGAATAGAAGGAATTTTTGATTATTGTGGCGTTCCAATACAAGCTTAGCTACCGTTGACACAAATTATTTTTAATGATAGAATTGACATCAGAGAGAATAATGTCGATTTTTATGGGGCATCCTGCGTAAACAGGAAGTCCCCTTTTATGTTGTTATCACAACAAAAAATATGAGTGGCAAAAGCCGATTTATAAACCATCTTCACCAATTTGCATAATTTATGTATTGAAAAGTAATATGAAACAAATTTTATTCGCAACACATGGTCTCACAAGGCTCTGCATAAAACGCAGTACTTGGATTGAAGTACGTAATGATATGTGCCAACGACTTCAAACAGTTGCGCATTAAATATTGTTTCCTATTATTTAAGATTTTCCTTAGTGCAAATTGATGAAGACGATTTGTTAAGAAAGCTTTCGGCACTCATATCAACCGATGAATAACATAAGAAATTGATACGAATTAAAAACGGAGAGGGGAACAACATGTTTACGAGAAGAGATTTGATTAAGTTAATCATCCCACTAATTATTGAACAGATCCTTGCTGTTACCGTTGGAATGGCGGATGGTATGATGGTTGCCCGTGTAGGTGAAGCAGCGGTATCCGGAGTTTCTTTGGTTGACAGCATTAATGTATTACTGATGGGATTATTTGGTGCACTGGCGACGGGGGGAGCGGTTGTTACATCGCAGTACCTTGGTCGTAAGGATGAGAAAAGTGCTTGTACTTCAGCAGAGCAGCTGCTTGCATCAACTTTGGCATTATCCTTTATCGTTATGATGGTTGCTTTAGTGTTTCGCAAACCGCTCTTAACCTTGGTTTTCGGACATGTGGAGCAGGAGGTCATGGCACATTCCGTTACATATATGTTCTGGACGTCTCTTTCCTTTCCGTTTCTGGCAGGGTATAATGCCTGTGCGGCACTGTTCCGATCCATGGGTAATTCCAAGGTCTCCATGATTATTTCATTTATAATGAATATGATTAATATTGTAGGAAATGCCATACTGATTTTTGGATATGGTATGGGGGTTGCCGGAGCAGCGATTTCCACCCTGATATCCAGAGCTTTTGCGGCAGTTGTATTGTATATTCTATTAAGAAGTAAGAGGAATGTTATTCATGTGGATACCCTGCGTTCCTTCCGGGTCAATTTTCCTATGATCAAAAAGATACTTCGGATCGGTGTTCCGAATGGTATGGAAAACAGCGTATTTCAATTAGGTAAGCTGCTAGTGCAGGGAATTATTGCGGGACTTGGAACCTCAGCAATCACGGCAAATGCGATCGCCGGTAACATCGGCGGATTGGGAATACTTCCCGGTTCTGCAATGAGCTTGGCATTAATCACCGTCATCGGACAGTGCGTAGGCGCTGCGGACTACGACGGTGTGAAATACTATACCCGCAAATTGTTAAAGGTTACGTATGCCATCATGATCGCATTAAATATTGCTTTAATCTTTCTGATTCCTGTAATTGTTAAGCTATACAATTTAACGGACCAAACGGCAGAGCTTGCGCAGCAGCTAATGACCTATCATGCGTTTCTTGCGATATTTATCTGGCCGACCTCGTTCTCCTTACCGAATGTATTACGG
Organism: Lachnospiraceae bacterium; assembly: GCA_015057615.1. GTDB lineage: Bacteria > Bacillota > Clostridia > Lachnospirales > Lachnospiraceae > Mobilitalea. The sequence continues at coordinate 7,165 of SVEA01000150.1, forward strand.
GCGGCTAACGATGTTAAATTTACGATGGTGATTTCCATGATCTCCATGTGGGTATGGAGGATCGGTTTTAGTATCCTTATGGTAAATGTTTTCCATTTGGGAGTTCTCGGTGTGTGGATTGCAATGACGATTGATTGGTTATTCCGTTCCATCTGCTTTGTCATTCGATTTCGACAGGAAAAATATAAAACATTGTCAACACTGTAAAACAGGAGAAAAGGCAGCTTTCTCTGGTGTCAGAAGAAATCCAGTAGGACAAAGGGGCTATTACTACCAATATGACACAAATCTGCCAAATATTACACATACAATTTCCTTAAATATATAAGCAATCGGATTAATTATGCCGATATATTAGGATGTAGAATGATTTACTATAAGATAAGGCTTCTGGGAGGTAGTTCATTTATGAAAAAAATAGGAACTGGTATAAAACTGTTTGTATGCCTGCTGTTTACCGCTGTGATCGTATATTCCAACGGGGGAAAAGCTTTTGCAGCGGAATTTGATCCGGCTTCATATAGTATGAAGATTGATGATAAAAAAATAACAGATAATACCGTATATGACCTGGGTTCCTCCAGTGTTAAGATTAAAATCGCCGATAAAGAGGATAATGCTCCGGACACAGAGCAAGTCGATATTACCTGGGAAACTTCCGTTCCGAATGTGGTATCGATAAAAGCGGAAGCTAAGAAATCCGAGGTAACATTAAAAAGAGAGGCACCGGGGTATTCGACTATAACAGCAACATTAAAAGAAAGCGGAACGGAGACCATACTTGGCACCTACCGCTGTAAGGTTAAGATAGATTTTGCAATTGATTACGACGCTATGGGTATTGATAAAGACGGAATCCTTGTATTAGATAAGAACAGTACAAAACAGGTCCAGTTAAAATATACCGATAACGTGGGTACGGCAATACCTGTTTCTATCTATGCGGATGCATTCCTTTGGAATACGGACAACGTTTTGGCGGCTTCTGTGAATACCGCTGCGGATGCAGGAAAAGTAACTGCCGTTGGTGGAGGCTTTGCGAAGGTGAATGTCAAAGCCGCAAATGGTGATCAGGATATGATTAAATCACTAAAAGTAGCAGTGAAGCCGAGCTTTGCATTAATTGGGCAAGGTGTAGCAGGAGATTCTACATCTCTGGAAGATCCTGTTTTTTCCTATCCAGATCCGATAAGTGTACCATTATCAGAATTTTATATTGATCCCAATACGAGTAATGTTGATAATTTACATTGGGTGGTAAAAGAGGGAATGACAGGGGAGGTCATCTATTCTTCCGCGTCCAGTAGCAACAGCAATCGGATGAAGGTTAAGCCAAGCGACGGCGGAAGCCGATTGTTTTTCTCCTCTGTGAAAGCAGGAACTTATGATATTATTGCATATGCGGATAAAAGCCTAGAAGGTACAACCGGTATGCCATATGCATATATGAGAATCCTTGTTCCAATTGCTTTTCATAGCTATGACATTGTGATGTCAGTAAATGATGTCTATAAGATTATGGATAACTCGAATATACCGTCTCTTTCTGTTCTTGATACGGATAGCCTTGAGGACCCAAATCCGAAGAAGATTTTAAAATACTATTCAGCAGATGGTTCCTATAAAGCAATGTTAAAGGGAGTAACAACACTTCATCTTGAATATAATGAGTTCCCTTCGCTCTATCCGGCTCCGTATAATAGTACAGTTCCGAAGCAATTTGATATTAAAGTTACCGTTATTGATAAGATTGCTTTAAATAGAACCTCGGCAGCCATCTATGAAGACGGAACCCTGCTGCTGGATGCAATCGTATCGGATGAGAAGCTGTCTGTGGAATGGTATAGCTCGGATGAAACCCTGGCGACCGTTGCACCAGCGGAGGAAGGTAATGATAAAAGAGCGGTTGTTACGGCATTAAAACCAACCAAAGCCGGAGAACCGGTTATTATAACAGCAAAATTAATGGATGACCACGGAGTTGTAAAATCAGTCACCTGTGAGGTCACCATCAAGCGCGCAGTATCCAGTATCGTAATTGATCCAAGCTCCGTCGTTTTACACGTAGGCGATACGGAAGTATTGGATGCGGTGATTACACCGGCAGAACTCAATGGGATAACGCCTCTTCATTGGGAAAGCTCCGATGAAAGTATTGTCTCACTTACAAAATACAATAATTCCTCGGTAAAGATCACAGGTAAAAAGGCAGGACGAGCAACGATAACGGCAATCGATCAGAATAATGTTGTTGTAGGTTACTGTCAGGTTATCGTATATGAGCCGGTAGTGAGTATCGAGTTATCCGAGAAGGAGATTGTAACCGATCTTTCAACGAAGTATTTGCAGCTGAAAACGGTCTTTACACCGGCAAATGCTACGAATCAGGAGGTCACCTGGTTCTCGACGAATGAGAAGATAGCTACGGTAGATAAGTATGGTGTGGTATCGATTAAAGCGGCAGGTAAGGTTTCCATTGTAGCAACCTCTGTGGATAACCCGTCAGCGAAAGCAATCTGTAATATTACGATCGATACACCCGCTATGTCCCTTACAATGGAGGAGACAGAGAAGACAATGAAGGTCGGAGAGACCGCGCAGCTTTCCTATGTACTCCTGCCGATGAATGCAACCAATCAATCGGTAGTATGGGCTTCGTCGAATCCATCCATTGTTGAGGTAGATGCTAAGGGTAAGGTTACCGCCAAAGGAAAAGGGACGGCGGTGATCATTTTAAAGTCCATGGATTACGGACTGAGTGCCTACTGTACCATTAAGGTTGATCAGACCTCTGCAAAGGATGCAGGATATAAGTTTGATGTAACTGAGCTGCAGCTTAAGACCGGGGATACGTATGAGATCAAAGTGACCTTTCAGGACAGTGATCTGGAGATGACGGATCTAAGATGGGAGTCCACGGATACCGGAGTAGCCTCCGTGGATCACTATGGCAAGGTGAAAGCGAAGAATCCCGGTGTGGTTACTATTTCAGCGCGGGTCGAATCCGGAGCAAAGGTGACTTGTAAGGTTACTGTAGTTAAACCGGTTGAAAATATATTATTGAATTTTACCGAGAAAGCAATTCGAATTGGTGATAAGTTTGACCTGGATGCGTCCGTATCACCAAGTGATGCAACAAATCAGAAGATTACCTGGGTAAGCTCCAATCCTGACATTGCCACGGTAAATAAAAATGGTTTAGTGGAAGGTCTGACAGCAGGTATTGCGAAGATTACTGCAAAAGTTGAGGGAGAGACAATTACGGCAACCTGCGTGGTAACGGTAAACGAGGATGCGACCGGATTGGAAATCAATCATATAAATTACCGCCTCGGCTTAGGAGATAAGGTAACTTTAAAGGCAATCATAACCCCGGAATATGCAAGCAAGAATGTGAAATGGACTTCCAGTAATGAAAAGGTAGCATCCGTTAACTCCAAGGGTAAGGTGGTCGGAATTTCCTATGGCTTTGCTACGATAAAGGCAATAACGAAGGACGGAACCGAGCTGGAGGCAAGCTGTGAGATTGAGGTGGTTAAGCCGGTACAGCGGGTATTATTAGACAAAGGCTCCATTTCGATGATGGCAGGGGAAAGCAAGAAGCTAAAGGCTACCATATCACCAAAGAATGCAACCTACAATACAATCAATTGGACCTCCAGTGATGATAGTATTGCAATGGTGGATGAAAATGGTGTCGTTACGGCATTAAAGGCGGGTAAAGTCAGCATCTCGGCATCCGCAGAGGATGGCAGCAGCAAGAAAGCAGTATGCATTGTGAATATCCGCGCAGGTATTCCCGCAACCGGAGTTACTGCGATGAACAAGAAGATAACCATGGTACCCGGTGAGAAGAAGACCGTTAAGGTTGTATTAAACCCGGTTAATTCAACGGACGGAATAACCTGGAGCAGCGACAATTCTTCCGTGGCTTCCGTGGATCGTAAGACCGGTAGCATTACCGCTCGTGCGACAGGTACCGCCAATATAACTGTAATGACGGATAACGGTAAAACTGCAATTGTTGAAGTGAATGTAATCGGTTTGAATTTTACCGATCTTACCATAGAACAGTATACGAACTATGACAGCTATCTAATTGTGGAAGGAACCTCCTCGAAGGTAAACTGGAGTATTGATAATCCATCCATCGCGAGAATTACGAAGGTCGGTAACAGCAGCCTTCGAATCAGCTCCAGAGCGATTGGAAAAGCGACGATTACCGCAACCGTTGATGGCAGAAAATTGAAATGCAGAATAACCGTAAAGGCGATTCGGTAAAGAATATATCGGAAAAAGAAGCAGAGACGAATAGAATCTGCTTCTTTTTCGATTCGATATTTCGAACCCTTTTACCATATTGAATAATAAAATGTAATTTTTTTGTTGGTTCCGACGAGATTATTAAGAAAAGATTGATTCCAGGGTTCCAATATGCTACAATTATTCCAGAACATATGTTTCCAGAGCATTACATAAGAAAGCGGAGGGATAGCAATTGTTAGTAAGTCTGCACGTCAAAGATTTTGCAATTATTGATGAAGTTGAAGTATATTTTAAAGATCACTTGAATATCCTGACCGGTGAAACGGGTGCGGGTAAATCAATTATTATCGGTTCCATTAATGCTGCACTCGGTGCAAAGGTAAGCAGGGATATTCTTAGAAGCGGTGCAGATTATGCTTTAGTAGAGCTTGTTTTTCAGACGAAGGACGAGGAAATACATAGAGTTATAGCGGAGATGGATCTTCCGTGGGAGGATGGAATGATTATTATCTCCAGAAAAATTATGCCAGGCAGAAGTATTTTTAAAATTAATGGGGAGAATGTTACTGCATCGGCAGTGTCGCGAATCGCTGGTTATCTCATTGATATCCATGGGCAGCATGAGCATCAGTCTCTTCTTAATAAAGCAAAGCATTTAGAGATTGTAGACCGTTTTGCCAAGGAAGAGATCGGATCACTCAAAGAGGAATTGGAACTTTGCTACAAAGCTTATATGGAAATAAAGCAGGAATATGACCGGGCGGGAATCGATGAAGAAAAGCGCCTGCGTGAAATTTCATTTTTAGAATATGAGGTAAATGAAATTAGAAATGCCCAGCTTGTTATAGGCGAAGATGAAGAGCTGGAGCTCTCCTATAAGAAATTGTCCAATGCGAATACAATTGCCGAGGGATTACAAGCCGTATACCGAATGACCGGATATGAAACATCGGCGGCAGGAGATACTGTGGGACGTGCCCTTCGGCAGCTGGCGAAGCTGGCGGAATATGATGAAAAGATTCATTCCTTTTTAAATCAGGCGAAGGATATCGAAGATTTAATGAATGATTTTAATCGGGATCTATCCGAATATATCTCCGATATGGAGAATCCGGAGGAAGAACTCGATGAAGTAGCAAAGCGCCTGGATTTTATTAATCATTTAAAATCAAAATATGGCAGTTCCATGGAGCAGATTATCCACTATGGTGAGGAATGCGAAAGAAAGTTAGAGAAGTATAAGGATTATGATGCCTATATGCAAAAGCTTGGGAAATCCTTGACGGATGCAGAGACAAAGTTAAAAAATATGTGCGAAAAATTATCGCAGATCCGCAGAAGGCAAGCGAAGATACTTACGGATAATATAAGGAAAGCTCTGATTTCCTTAAACTTCTTGGATGTTAAGTTTGAGATGACCTTTCGGCAGACGAAGCATTACTTTGCAAACGGCTACGATGATGCTGAATTTATCCTATCAACCAATCCGGGGGAAGCGCTGCGGCCGTTATCCAAGGTTGCATCCGGAGGTGAATTATCCAGAATCATGTTAGGTATAAAATCCGTACTTGCACAGAAGGACGATATTGAAACGATGATTTTTGATGAGATTGATACCGGAATCAGCGGAAGGACTGCGCAGAAGGTTTCCGAACAACTTGCTGGTATTGCGGGAGATCATCAGATTATCTGCATTACGCACTTAGCACAAATCGCCGCGATGGCGGATTCGCATTACCTTATTGAAAAGCAGACAGACGGAAGAACGACGCAGACAACGATCGATGAGCTAAGTCCAGAGGAATCAATTGATGAATTATCCAGAATCCTTGGTGGTGCGGAAATTACGGATCGTGTCAGGGAAAGTGCAAAAGAAATGAAAGAATTGGCAGAAACTGCAAAAAAACACAAACGTTAAAACTGCAAAAAAACGAATACTTAAGGTGAGGATATACAATACTATGTATATCCTTTTTTGATTCATTTTTATATGTACGGATAAAAAATCGTTAAGCATAGATCATATTTATCAAATATAATGGGCAATTGTCCAGTTCAAATACTTACAATCAACCTTACAATTATCACATCTCTAGGGCAAGGTATGCGCTTTTATCATGTGACATATGGGTGAATCTTAACGCATTAATACGAAAAAGGAGAAGGTTGAAAGAAAATACTTTCAAAAGTTGAAAGAATTACACTTTCAAAAGTTGAAAGAATTACACTTTCAACTACAAATTTGTGCCTGCGAAATCCACGGCACAAATTCGGATGCATGAAATCATGTGCAGGAATTACAGAAAAGAGTGTGCAAAAGGCAGCGCAGAAATGTGGTGAATTATGCGTAAAATGGACAGAATTGGGGCATGAGGTGAAAGGATGAGAAGTAAGAAAATTTATAGAAGGGCTTTGCTTCTTCTACTGATTTTTAATATAATTGGAATGGGCTTATTTATATATTTTAAAATTATAAAAAAGATACCGGATGAAATTAAAATATTAGTAGGAAAAGAAGAGAGTTTTGATTTTAAAATGCCGATTAAGGCGAATATCGTTACAGAGGAGGAGGATATCGGTGTAATCAGTGTCAATGACCTGAGGGTTCCGGATAATCAAATCAGTATTGACATGAATAAGCCCTTTACCTTGGGATCCACAAAAACAGGAAAGTATAATATCAATCTAAAACTGTTTGGTTTGTTCGATTTTAAGAACATATCCCTGGATGTTATTGAGAAGGTCGAATTAATTCCGTGTGGTATCCCAATTGGTATCTATGTGGAAACGGATGGTATTCTGGTTCTTGGAAGCGGAAGAATAACTGGCGCGGACGGGCTGAACTATGAACCGATTACCAATAAATTAAAATCCGGAGATTATATCCTCGAAATCAACGGAGAAAAAGTAAAGGATAAGGAAGAGTTAATTGAAGAGATACAAAATAGTAATGGCAATGATATTAAATTATTGGTCAGACGAAATGAAGAGAAAATTGCAATTCGTATCACGCCGGTTAAGGCAACGGACGGAAAATACAAGATAGGGGCATGGATTCGGGATAATACCCAGGGCATAGGTACTTTAACTTTCGCTTCAACGAAAGGGGATTTTGGAGCACTGGGACATGGAATTACGGATATCGATACCGGATTATTAATGGAAATCTCCGAGGGAAGTGTGTATGATGCAGATATTATGTCAATCATCCGCGGGAAAGAGGGAGAGCCGGGAGAACTAATTGGTATGATAAGGCAGAGTAAGAAATATAAGATCGGGAAAATAAAGCAAAATACCCTACAGGGAATCTTTGGTACCATCGATAATAATTACAATTGGCTTCTAAAGCAGGAACCGCTTGATATCGGACTAAAGCAGGAGGTGCAAAAGGGAGCAGCGAAGATTCTATGTACGGTACAGGATAAGGTGGAGGAATTTGATATCCAAATTGAGAGTATTGATATCAGCAATAGTAACCACAGTAAGGGCATCGTAATTCGAATTACGGATGAGAGGCTTCTTGATATGACGGGAGGAATTGTACAGGGAATGAGCGGTAGCCCGATCATACAAAATAATAAGATAATTGGTGCGGTTACGCATGTCTTTATACAGGATTCAACGAAAGGCTATGGTACATTTATTGAAAACATGGTAAATAATTTAGAATAAGGAAGTCTTTTGTTTACGCTCCGAGAGCGCTGGCGAAGAGTGAGGTCTCTTGTTACAAAAAATAAATCGACGAAAAGTTATAAAAAATAAGAATTAATGGTGTGATTTAACATCATAATAATTCCTAAATATTTACAATCATACAAAATGTTGTGGTTTATTTTTTTCTGCCCATATTATGGGTAAATGCACTGTCGAATGGTGCGACAAGAAACAATTGATTGTTTGAAAAGTTCTATATATAATTTCATTATGGTAAATATTTACAAACACAATGCGCATTTTTCTATTATTTAATTATTTTTCTACTATTTTATAAACTGTAGAATTTTTGGTTATGTTGTAGAGTATTAGCTAAATATGTAAAATATGAATAATATAAGTAAGATAATGTTACCTATATTTTGTTAAATTTGCTAATACCATATTTGTTGACGGATAATCATGGACGTTGTATAATATATTAACATACAACATGGAAACAAAAACTCTGCATTAAACATCACGAAAAGCGAAGATGCAATATTAACAACCCACTAACATAAGAACTCAAGATACGTATGGGAACAGTATAAGGAACCATTTGATTGTAGAAACAGAATAATGTAATGGAGGTTGGGAAGTAATGAGTAAGATTAATGTAGCTATTGTTGATGACAATGAAAGGATGGTTAATCTACTGGAAGATATTCTGAAGGAGGATGCGGATATCGAAGTAGTAGGTAAATCTGAAAATGGTATTGATGCTTTAGATATGATTAAAGAGAAGAAACCGGATGTTGTATTATTGGACTTAATTATGCCAAAACTTGACGGTCTGGGCGTAATGGAGAAGGTAAGAAGGGATTCCGAGTTCAAAAAGAACCCTTCTTTTATTGTAATAACTGCCATCGGCCAGGAAGGAGTTACAGAAAGTGCATTTGAACTGGGTGCAAACTACTATATTATGAAGCCGTTCGATAACAATGTGGTTCTATCCCGTATTAAGCAGTTGAAGGGGGATTACCATAACAAGCTGATCGATAATCATAGGGTAAGCACTTATGAGAACAAGAGTACTTATATGGAAAGAAACTTGGAATCCGATGTAACCAATATCATTCATGAAATTGGTGTACCAGCACATATCAAAGGCTATCAGTACTTACGTGATGCAATCATGATGTCCGTGAACGATGCAGAAATGCTGAATTCCATAACGAAACTGCTTTATCCCTCGATAGCGAAGCGTCATAAGACGACTCCCAGCAGGGTGGAAAGAGCAATTCGGCATGCGATTGAGGTTGCCTGGAGCAGAGGTAAGATGGATACAATTGATGAACTATTCGGTTATACCGTTAGTAATGGCAAAGGAAAACCAACGAATTCAGAGTTCGTAGCATTAATTGCAGATAAAATAAGATTGGAGTATAAATTAAGATCATAGACGTAATAGAAAAAGATTTTATCAGAGTTTGTCTCAGAGTTTGATTTGGGACAAACTCTTTTTTGTCGTATAGGATTTGAGTGTCAAAAGCTATCCGAACAAATCAGCTTCGTCAATTTGCACAAATCAATGGAATATTTAAGTAATAGGAAACAATATTTTAGTAGTCAACTGTTTAAAGTCGTTGGTACTTAAACCCACGTATTTTGTGGTCTTATGTACCACTTCAATCCAAGTATTGCGTTTTTTGCAATGCTTTGCGGAACTGCGTGTTGCAAATGAAATTTGTTTCATATTACTTATCAATGCACAAATTGTGCAAATTGATGAAGTTAGTTTTATAAATAGGATTTTGACTTAAATCGGTATAGGAAATTTGCGTCCTATATGGCAAAAAAAGTGTTTTTACTTCTTTGGCAAATCTATGAATATCTTTCTGTGATATTTGAAATAATAGGCTTTGTATAACAAAACATAAGGAGGGTTTTTTATGGCAAATCTAAATGAGATGGAGCTTCAAAATGTTCGGCATTTGTTGCAATTCGGCGAATCAAGCTTAGAGAAGTACAATAGCTATGCGCAGGATGCGAATAATCAGAACGTGAAGCAGTTTTTCCAGAAGTCGGTACAATCCTGTACCCAGAATAAGCAGACAATTATGAAGTTTTTACAATAGGAGGCTATCAATATGATGCAAGAAAAAGCAATGGTATCGGATGCATTAAACTCAATTAATTCGGATTTGAAATCTTTGGCAGATATGATATCGCAGACCGAAAACCAGGAATTGAGAAGTATACTACAGCAGATGAGAAATGAATCAGAAAAATCACAACTTGAACTATACAATCTTGCAAAAAGTTTAAATTATTATGCACCTTCACAGAAAGCATCACAGAATGCGATTGATCAAGTGAAATCCCAATTTGCACAAAGCTCCGGAATGAGTGGCGGCTCTGGAATGAGTGGAAGCTCCGGAATGAGCGGAAGCTCTGGAATGAGTGGAAGCTCCGGAATGAGCGGAAACTCTGGAATGAGTGGAAGCTCCGGAATGAGTGGAAATTCTGGAATGAATAGCAGCTCTGGAATGAGTGGAAGTTCTGGAATGAGCGGTGGCTCCGGAATGAGTGGAAGCTCTGGAATGAGTGGCGGCTCTGGAATGAGCGGTGGCTCCGGAATGAGTGGCGGCTCTGGAATGAGTGGCGGCTCTGGAATGAGCGGTGGCTCCGGAATGAGTGGCAGCTCTAGAATGAGCGGAAATTCTGGAATGAGTGGAAGTTCTAGAATGAGCGGTGGCTCTGGAATGAATGGAAATTCCCAGAAGAATAAAAATCAAAAATAGTTAACGTTCCTATAAAAATAAATCCCGGTGAGTAAAGAAAGTTCTCTTTGCCACCGGGATTAAGTATCTGTGGAAGAAGTGAGCTATGTAAAATGTATGTAATGAATGTAAAATGTATGTAAAGTGGATTTACCTGTCGTAAAGAGTGTGTTAAAATTGGTCTGTTGCGAATTTTTATACATATTAATCTAACTTAATTTACGGAGGCAATATGAATACAATCGAAATTCTAGAGCTGATTTTTGTATTTGCCGGTGGGCTGGGAATGTTTCTATACGGCATGAACTTGATGGGGGACGGGCTTCAAAAATCCGCCGGAAATAAGATGAAGCAATTATTAGAATATTTGACAAATAACCGTTTTGTAGCAGTTTTAGTAGGTACTGTGGTTACTGGTATCATTCAAAGCTCTTCTGCAACGACGGTCATGGTTGTCGGTTTTGTCAATGCAGGCATTATGAATCTAAATCAGGCAGTCGGCGTTATTATGGGTGCGAATATCGGTACAACAGTAACCGCATGGTTGGTATCCATGAATGAATGGGGTGCCATGTTTAAGCCTGATTTTTTTGCTCCTGTGCTTGTTGCAATTGGGGCATTCATGGTGATTATGTCGAAGGATCAAAAGAAGAGAGATATCGCTGAAATCCTATTAGGATTTGGCATATTGTTTGTCGGTTTAAACTTTATGTCCAATGTGATAAAGCCCTATAGCAATTCTCCGGTTTTTGTCAGCGCATTCCGGATGCTGGGAAGAAATCCGTTCCTTGGAATTCTGGTTGGTGCAATTGTAACCGCGGTTATCCAAAGCTCCTCTGCTTCGGTCGGAATTCTTCAGACGCTGGCGATGTCCAGTACAGTGACCTGGGGCTCTGCGATTTTTATAACACTTGGACAAAATATCGGAACCTGCATTACAGCGCTTCTGTCTAGTATCGGAGCGAGTAAGACAGCGAAACGGGCTGCAGTGATTCATCTTTCCTTTAATGTAATCGGTACGATATTTTTTGGTACTTTAATGTATGTTTTATTTAGGGTCAACCCGGCTTTTGCGAACAGTAGCATAAATAGTGTGGAAATATCGATTTTCCATACGGTATTTAATCTGACCAATACGATCCTTCTGTTCCCGTTTGCCAATGGACTGGTTAAATTATCCGGCTTCTTCATTGATGATTCGAAGGTAGAGGCTGCGGTGGATGAAACGCATGTTACCTTGAGCCATCTGGATGACAGAATATTAGAGACCCCCACCTTTGCCGTTGCCAATTCTATAAAAGAAGTTGTTCATATGGGGCAAATTACATTAGAAAATACGAGAAATGCGATAGAGGCTTTGCTCAAAAACGATAAGGAAAAGGCGAAAAAGGTTCTGGAGGTTGAGAAGGTAATTGATGCCCATCAGAAGATCATTACAGAATATCTAATTAAAATTAATAATTTATCCTTAACGGAGAAGCAGCATTATGTGGTAAATGATTTGTTCTATACGATTACCAATATCGAACGGGTTGGTGATCACGCGGAGAATCTTGCGGAACTTGCATTGGAGAAGATCAAGGATGATATCTATCTATCGGAGGAAGCTTATCGTGAGCTGGAAGGAATCTCAAATGATGCAGTCAATTCGTTTGACTATGCAATCCGTGCAAGAGATACCGAGGAGATAAAATACATCCGTGAGGTAGAAAAATTAGAAAAGAAAGTAGATATATCAAAGGACAAGCTCCGGCAGAAGCATATTGACCGCTTGTCAAAAAGGATATGTACACCGGAAAATGGGGTTATCTTTATTGATGCTTTGATCAATCTGGAAAGAATATCGGATCACTCGCTGAATATCGTGAATTTTGTTGAAAATGAATTAAAATTCTGAGTTTTAATCACATCGAAGGGATAAGTTTTTAAGAACGTTTTTTGGGGTCAGAACAGGGGAAAATTAATCGGTTTAAAAATTGCACAAAAATAATTGCGCTGCTGAATTAATAATAAACATATTCATCATATTTTATTAAATTTGAATAAGCCCTTGATATTTTTTTTCAAATTAGGTAAAATGAACATGGATTGAGAAAAATTTGTCAATCTGCACAAATGTTTTTAATTAATTGCTGTCGCTATGACAGTAAATTATAAATAATATTTATTAGGAGGAATTAATCATGGCAGTAAAAGTAGCAATTAATGGCTTCGGACGTATTGGCCGCCTTGCTTTCAGACAGATGTTTGGCGCAGAAGGCTATGAGATCGTGGCAATCAACGATTTAACAGACGCTAAGATGTTAGCACATTTATTAAAATACGATTCATCTCAAGGTAGATATGGCAAGGAAGTTGTAGCAAAAGAGAACTCCATCGTTGTAGACGGTAAGGAGATCACCATCTATGCTAAGGCGAATGCAGCTGAATTACCTTGGGGAGAGCTTGGTGTAGACGTAGTACTGGAATGTACTGGTTTCTATACATCGAAAGCAAAATCTCAGGCACATATTGATGCAGGTGCTAAGAAAGTTGTTATTTCTGCTCCGGCTGGTAAAGATCTTCCGACCGTTGTATTCGGTGTAAATGAGAATGTATTAAAAGCTAGTGATACAATCATTTCCGCAGCTTCTTGTACAACAAACTGCTTAGCTCCTATGGCTGATACTTTAAATAAATTAGCTCCAATCGAAAAAGCTTACATGATGACGATCCATGCTTACACTGGTGATCAGATGACACTGGATGGTCCTCATAGAAAAGGCGACTTAAGAAGAGCTCGTGCTGCAGCTGTGAATATTGTACCAAACTCCACTGGTGCTGCAAAAGCAATCGGTCTTGTAATTCCTGAATTAGCAGGTAAATTAGACGGTGCTGCACAGAGAGTTCCGGTTCCTACAGGTTCCACAACAATCTTAACATCTGTTGTGAACAAGAAAGTAACGGAAGAAGAAGTTAATGCAGCAATGAAAGCAGCAGCAAACGCTTCCTATGGTTACACAGAGGACGAGATCGTTTCTTCTGATATTGTAGGTATTACTTATGGTTCTTTATTCGACGCTACACAGACCAAGGTTATGGATCTGGAGAATGGTAAGACTTTAGTTAAGACCGTTTCTTGGTACGATAACGAGAACTCCTATACAAGTCAGATGGTAAGAACAATTAAATACTTTGCTGAATTAGCATAATAATTGAAATATCATAATATGCTTAATTGATCCATCATGGGTCCGGTCTTCTTTGGACCGGACTCTTTTTTTCAAATGCGATGAATCCAACTTAAAAGTTTCGAATTACCTATGTATTGCTTCATTATGAAAGGAGAAATTGTATGTTAAATAAAAAATCTGTTGATGATATTAATGTAAAAGGAAAAAAAGTATTGGTTCGCTGCGATTTCAACGTTCCTCTTCAGGATGGGAAAATCACCGATGAAAATCGTCTCGTAGCGGCGCTTCCTACGGTCAAAAAGCTGGTTAAAGACGGCGGAAAGGTGATTCTTTGCTCCCACTTAGGAAAGCCGAAGGGAGAGCCGAAGCCGGAATTATCTTTAGCACCGGTAGCAGCAAGACTTACCGAATTATTAGGACAGGAAGTGAAATTTGCAAAGGATAATGAAGTTGTTGGACCGAATGCGAAAGCAGCGGTTGCAGCAATGAAAGATGGCGATATCATACTCCTTGAAAATACACGCTATCGTGCAGAAGAAACAAAGAACATAGATACATTCAGTAAAGATCTTGCTTCCCTTTGCGATGTATTTGTAAACGATGCATTTGGTACCGCACATAGAGCGCATTGCTCCAACGTTGGTGTAACCAAGTATGTGGAGACTTCCGTTGTCGGCTATCTGATGCAGAAGGAGATCGAATTCCTTGGTAATGCAGTGAATAATCCGAAGAGACCGTTCGTTGCTATTCTTGGCGGTTCCAAGGTATCTAGTAAAATCTCCGTAATCAATAACCTTCTTGATAAGGTAGATACACTTATCATCGGCGGTGGTATGGCTTATACCTTCATGAAGGCATCCGGCGAAGAGGTTGGTAATTCCTTACTTGAAGAGGATTACTTAGATTACGCGAAGGAAATGATGGCAAAAGCGAAAGAAAAAGACGTTAACCTATTAATTCCTGTGGACACCGTTGTCGGTAAAGAATTCTCAAACGATACGGAATTTAAGACTGTGGGACGCGGACAGATCGAACCGGGCTGGGAAGGCATGGATATCGGCGAAAAGACCTGTAAGCTTTATGCAGATGCAGTTAAGGATGCTAAGACGGTTGTATGGAATGGACCGATGGGCGTATTCGAGTTCCCGAACTTCGCAAAAGGTACGAATGCAGTAGCAAAGGCATTATCAGAAATTGATGGTACAACGATAATCGGTGGCGGCGATTCTGCTGCAGCTGTTAATATCTTAGGCTATGGTGATAAGATGACTCATATCTCCACTGGCGGCGGAGCATCCTTAGAGTTCCTGGAAGGAAAAGAGCTTCCCGGAGTTGCAGCAGCAAACGATAAATAAAAAATGTAGAAAGATCTGTGAGGATGAAGATCTTCATAGGAACCATCCGGAAGCAGGCATTCGTAATTAGGAGGCAGAGATTTGTGCTATGCACAAAGTCTCCAGACTTTGAAAGGAGCATGATTATAGTTATGCGTAAAAAAATTATTGCAGGAAACTGGAAGATGAACAAGACTCCCAGTGAGACTGTAGCTTTATTAAATGAATTGAAACCACTTGTAGCAACCGAGGAAGCAGATGTTGTTTTCTGCGTACCGGCAGTATCCCTGATCCCGGCAATCGATACGGTAAAAGGAACCAATATTGCCATCGGAGCAGAAAATATGTATTTTGAAGAAAGCGGCGCTTATACCGGAGAAATCGCTCCGAATATGCTCACCGATATCGGTGTAAAATATGTTATTATCGGACATTCGGAAAGAAGAGAATATTTCTCAGAAACGGATGAAACCGTTAATAAAAAGGTGTTAAAAGCATTTGAACATGACATTACCCCGATCATCTGCTGTGGTGAAACCTTAACACAGAGAGAACAGGGCGTTACGATCGACTTTATCCGTCAGCAGATTAAGATAGCGTTCTTAAGCGTAACCGCAGAGCAGGCGAAGAAAGCAGTAATCGCTTACGAGCCAATCTGGGCGATTGGTACCGGTAAGGTAGCAACCTCTGCACAGGCACAGGAGGTTTGCAAAGCAATCCGTGATTGTATTGCAGAAATTTACGATAGAGAAACCGCAGATACCATCCGTATTCAGTACGGCGGCAGTGTATCCGCAGCCAGCGCGGCAGAGCTTTTCTCCCAGCCGGATATTGACGGCGGATTAGTCGGCGGAGCAAGCTTAAAGGTTGATTTTGGCAAGATCGTTAATTATAATAAGTAAATAGGATTAGAGTATCAAAAGCCGATATATAAACCAACTTCGTCAATTTGTATAATTTATGTGTTGACATGTAATATGAAACAAATTTCATTTGCAACACATGTTCCCCAAAGCATTGCACAAAACGCAATCCTTGGATTGAAGTACGTAGTGGTACATAAGACCACAAAATACGTGGTCTAAGTGCCAACGACTTCAAACAGTTGCGAAATTAAAATATTGTTTCCTATTACTTGAGTTTTACCTTGATTTGTACAAATTGATGAAGACGATTTGTTAAGAAGGCTTTTGATCGGTAAATAGGATTGATTACCTTGGGCAGGATGCATAATCCTGCCTGAGGATTCGTGGAAGCATACGATCGGCTTTCACTAAAAGCAACGTAGCAACATTTTTAAGATACAATAAAGGCGTAGTGAGCATATGCAAGCTTGCTTGCAATATGCGATCGGAGCCAAAAATCATGGGTGTTTTCTACTCATGATACAATAATAGAAGCACAAACGGATATAAAAAGGAGCATATAGATATGAGTAAAAAACCTACTGTTTTAATGATATTAGATGGATATGGCTTAAATGAAAAAAAAGAGGCAAATGCAATTGCAGAAGCCAATACACCAGTCATGGACCGGCTGATGGCAGAGTATCCTTTTACAAGAGGAAATGCAAGCGGTCTGGCAGTCGGACTGCCGGAAGGACAGATGGGCAATTCGGAGGTAGGTCATATTAACATGGGTGCCGGAAGAATTGTATACCAGGAATTGACGAGAATAACGAAGGAGATCGAGGATGGTACCTTCTTTACGAATGCGGCGTTAATGGCAGCAATTGATAATTGCAAGAGAAATCATTCGAATCTTCACCTATACGGATTGGTATCCGATGGCGGCGTTCACAGCCATAATACACATTTGTACGGATTATTACGATTAGCGAAAAAAGAAGGGCTTACGAACGTCTATGTACATGCTTTCTTAGACGGAAGAGATACGGCTCCGACCTCTGGTAAAGGATTTATCGAGGAGCTTGACGAGCAGATGAAGATTATCGGTGTCGGTAAGATCGCTTCTGTCATGGGACGCTACTATGCGATGGACCGGGATAACCGCTGGGATCGTGTGGAGAAGGCTTATCGTGCTATTGCATATGGAGAAGGCGTGCAGGCGGAAAATGCAGTAAATGCGGTACAGGATTCCTATGATGCTGAGAAATACGATGAATTTGTAATCCCAACCGTTATCATGGAGAATGGTAAGCCGATTGCTACCGTGAAAGAGAATGATTCCATCATCTTCTTTAACTTCCGCCCGGATCGTGCGAGAGAAATCACGAAAGCGTTCTGCAATGATGACTTTGACGGATTTGCCAGAGAAAAGCGCATGAATCTGACCTATGTATGCTTTACCGAATATGATATTACCATTCCGAATAAATTAGTAGCATTCCATAAGGTTACGATCAACAACACCTTTGGACAATTCCTTGCGAAAAATCACAAGACACAGCTTCGTCTTGCAGAGACAGAGAAATACGCACATGTTACCTTCTTCTTTAATGCTGGAGTCGAGGTTCCGAATGAAGGGGAGGAGCGTATCCTTGTTAATTCACCGAAGGTTGCAACCTACGACCTTCAGCCGGAAATGAGTGCATATCAGGTTGCAGATCATCTGGTAAAGGCAATCAAATCCTTAAAATATGATGTGATTGTTGTCAACTTTGCGAATCCGGATATGGTAGGGCATACGGGAGTCGAAGGTGCGGCAATTAAAGCGATAGAGACCGTTGATGAGTGTGTCGGCAAGGCGGTAGAAGCCTTATTAGAAGTTGACGGACAGATGTTTATCTGCGCGGATCATGGGAATGCGGAGCAGCTGGTGGATTATGAAACCGGAGAACCGTTCACAGCACATACGATCAATCAGGTACCTTTTATCCTGGTGAACTATGATAATAATTATAAGCTGGCAGAAGGCGGACGCTTAGCGGATATCATTCCTACGCTGATCGAAATGATGGGTATGGTAAAACCGGATGAGATGACAGGAAAATCTCTATTAATCAAAAAATAGTCCCCACACGCGACATTTTTACGGAAAAATATAAATGTTGAAATAATTCCTATAGTATGGTAGAATAGGCGTAGTTTTAGGAGGTGTGAGCAGTGGACATTTTGAAAGTTACCGTTCAAATCATATATATCCTGATTTGTATTGTCTTAACTGTAATCGTATTAAAGCAAGAAGGAAAATCAGAGGGCTTATCCGGTGCACTAACAGGTGTTTCCGATTCTTATTGGAGTAAAAACAAAGGCCGCTCAAAGGAAGGCTTATTAGATAACACTACGAAGATATTGGGTGTATTATTTATCGTGCTTTCCGTAGTACTTAATCTTTTTTAATGAATATGAATTCTAAAAACACTCTGCGCGGTCAGAGTGTTTTTTATGCTATAGGATTTGAGTATCAAAAGCCAATTTATAAACCACCTTCGTCAATTTGCATAATTTATGTATTGATAAGTAATATGAAACAAATTTCATTCGCAACACGTGTTCCCCAAAGTATTGCAAAAAACGCAATCCTTGGGTTGAAGTACGTAATGGTACGTGAGATCACAAAATACGTGATCTAAATACCAATGACTTCAAACAGTTGAGCATTAAATATTGTTTTCTATTACTTAAGTTTTTTCTTGGTTTATGCAAATTAACGAAGGTGGTTTGTTTAGAAGGCTCTTGAACTTGAGTTGTTATAGGGAAGTTCTCCGAACTTCCCTATAACATAGAAAGCACTCCGTGCAGGATGCGCACTCGCACGTTAGGTATATGCTGGTTTTGCCAACTGCGCTCGGTGCGAGAATGTGCCAAGGCACATTCTTTTTCACTTTATAGGAAAATGCTCCATTCACCGTAACCCATAATTATAAGCGCCTGCACAGGTGCAGGCGCTTGAAGTAGACGATGGCAGATTAGAAGATATAAAAGCCTTCTTCTCCGATATCGTCATCAAGGTCATCGTCTTCATGAAGAAAATAATCCATGTCCAGAAGGTCGTTATCACTCATGCTTCTTACATCATCAGCAGTCATTCCTTCAGGAGGATTTTGAATATATTTATTTCTAATTTCCTCTGTATGATTGTTCATATAGTTGTCCTCCGTTTTTGATTTCATTTTACCACAGACGGAGTAACTGTGAAAGAATTTATGCAGAAGCAGGAGAACGGCAGCCTTTGGCTTTTGCCATAACCTTCTTATACATTTCATCCAGAGGAACACGCTTGTGATTATAATAGAGTTCTAATAAACTCATAGTATTACCACAACAGGGACATTTGAGAGGGTCATAACCAAAGGAGGTTAAGATACATTCCCTCCATTTGTTAAAGGAAAGATAAATGCCATGCTTTTCTTTTGCAATAGCATGATTAAGTTTTTTATCAGATTCACGATGTCTAGCATATAGACCATAGTAACGTATCATTTTGAAATGTTTTTCAGGAATGTGTTGGATAAGACGCTTTATGAATTCGAGAACAGGAATGGTTTCGACAACAAGTTCTTCATCCTCATGACGGTTGTAGTGAAAGGTAACATTTTCCCCATCATAGTTGTCAATACGAGAGGAGGCAATAACCGGTCTTCCAAGGTAACGACCAATGTATTTAATCACAGCACCGGGTTTACATTTATTTGGTTTTGCATAGACATAGAATCCATTTTTATGATTTTTATATATAGAGGATTTTACTTTTTTAAAGGAAGTGTCTAGATATTTTTGTAATTCATTAAGGAGTGCTGTTTGGAAGGCATCACGCATGAATCTGTAGTTGAAATGAGTCTTGTTTCGCCAGAGGCCACTATTACCTAAGCCTCCCTCTGAAAGAAGGCAATGAATATGAGGATTCCACTTTAGGTCTCTTCCAAATGTATGAAGGACACATATAAATCCTGGTGTAAATGCTTCGCGTTTATTATTCTTGTAAAACATGCGATGAATAACGCTGTTGACAGCAGAAAACAAACAGTTTAGAAGACTGCGATCTTGAAGAAAGAAGGGTCGAAGTTCTTCTGCAATAGTAAAAACACAGTGACGATGCTGAACATTAATAATTTTAAAAGACATGGAGGTGGTACGGTCAATGGAATATTTATTTCCACAGGTAGGACAGAATCTACTATGGCAACGAAAAGGAACAAACTTTAGGTTACCACATTTTGTACAACCGTACATGGCACCACCGTAAGAAGGGTCACCACAATTAAGCATCTTCTCTACATTTTCAACAACAGAACTTCGAGGATGCAAAATATATAACATTTCTTCGTAATGGTTATTAAAAATCTTTTGTAATATGTTCATAATACCATTATGAAACAAAGAGGCACAAAAATAAACCCCTAATTCCCCTCATGAATGAGGGGCAAGGGGAGTTGAAGTGTCGAAGACACTTTTTTATGATAAATATCATTTATATAGAAGAAGTAAAGGTTGGAAAGTTCTACATTCGATTGTATATTTTGGATTTCGCATCATAACAATATAGACTAGACGGAAAATATTATTATTCATAGATGATAAGAGTGTCAAAAGCCTTCCTGACAAATGGATGAAGTTGGTTTATAAATCGGATTTTGACACTTGAATCATAGATGCGGATGAATAAGAGGCAGGAGGTAATAAATTGAATTGGGCAGAGAAATTATATCAATCCTTTTATAATGCCATCATACCGGATCAACGTTATCTAGCCTATTTGGAAGGCTTGAAGGTAACGCTGTTAATTTCGTTTTTTGCGATTCTTCTCGGTATTGCAATTGGCATTCTGGTTGCGGTTTTGAGTGTAACTGCGGCGAATTATAAAATGAAATGGCTGAATATCCTATGCGGTATTTATATAAATGTGATCCGCGGAACCCCTTTGATGGTACAGCTATTAATTATATATAATCTGATTTTCACATCGAGAAATACGAATGAGCTTGTTGTAGGTGCGGTTTGTTTTGGTATTAACTCTGGAGCATACGTATCCGAAATCATCCGGGCGGGGATTGAATCCATCGACTGCGGACAGATGGAAGCCGGAAGATCGTTAGGACTTGATTATCTACAGACCATGCGTCTGATTGTTTTACCCCAGGCGGTTAAGAATATTCTGCCTGCACTGGGCAACGAATTTATTACACTGATCAAAGAGACCTCCGTTGCAAGTGTTATCGCAGTTACGGATTTAACGAAGGCAGCGCAATACATCGGTTCCAGAACGTGGGATATTCTTCCACCACTGCTGATCGCGGCTGCCTGCTATTTAATTATGGTGCTGGGATTTTCCAAGCTGTTATCTGTTTTTGAGAGGAGGTTATCAAAAGGTGATCGTCATTAAAAATCTGAAAAAATCCTTTGGGGATCATATGGTCTTAAATGGAATCAATGAAACGATCCAAAAGGGGGAGAAGGTTGTTGTAATCGGCCCGTCCGGATCGGGAAAATCAACCTTTTTACGCTGCCTTAATCTGTTAGAAATACCGACCGAAGGTGACATCTGGTTTGAAGATAAAAATATTACGGATAAGAAGACAAACATCAATCTTCTCCGCCGAAAGATGGGTATGGTATTTCAGCAGTTTAACCTATTTCCGCATTTGACCGTGAAGGAGAACATAACCCTGTCCCCGGTTAAGTTAGGTCTTATGACAAAGGAAGAGGCAAATCGCAAAGCATTGGAGCTATTAGACAGAATCGGGCTAACCGAGAAAGCCGATGCTTATCCGAACCAATTATCCGGCGGGCAGAAGCAGAGAATAGCAATCATCCGGGCATTGGCTATGAATCCGGATATGATGCTGTTTGATGAGCCTACCTCCGCATTGGATCCGGAAATGGTTGGAGAAGTGTTAGATCTCATGACCCAGCTTGCCGAAGAAGGGATGACCATGGTTGTTGTGACACATGAGATGCAATTTGCGAAGAAGGTAGCTACCAGAGTTTTATTTATGGATGAGGGAAGGATCGTTGAGCAGAATTCACCCCAGGAATTTTTTGAAAGCCCCACCAATCCGCGTCTTCAGGAATTCCTCTCCAAGGTGCTATAATATTCACCCTGCGTGAAACTCATAAAGGTCTTGCGATTGCATATCGTTCTTTCATAAAGCTCTGGATAATGGGATGCTTTCTGAACGCATCCTTTATAATAATCGTTATATGATAAAGGTGAGCTTAATGTATAGGGAAACCATTTTTGATGAGAAACGGCTGCCGCAGCATGATGTGTGGCAGCTTTTTTTGCAAGGTGCTTTTGCTTCTATAATTTTGATTTAAGTTTGACACTCAAATCAATTATGAACAATTTTTCGGTTGCAAATTGTAGAAAGATGTGGTAGTATATCTTTCTATGAAAGACAGGTGTGCTTGTGATACATACAAACAAGGGGCAAATTATCGGAGGTAATCTAAATGGATGGAGATAAGTATTTTATTGTGAAAGGAAAGGCACTCCCTGAGGTGCTTCTTAAGGTTGTAGAAGCAAAGAGACTTCTGGATTCGGAACGGGCTATGACGGTGCAGGAAGCAACGGATGCCGTGGAGATCAGCAGAAGCTCCTTTTATAAATACCGGGATGAGATTTTCCCGTTTCATGAAAACACGAGAGGGAAAACAATAACGATTATGCTTCAAATGGATGATGAGCCCGGACTGCTATCCAGGGTTTTAAGCCAGGTGGCAAAAAATGAAGCTAATATTCTTACGATACATCAAACTATTCCGGTCAACGGAATTGCGCTCGTGACGTTAAGTATGGAGATTGATGCCAAGACCGGCAGCACCTCCACATTAATGGAGGAAATCGAATCGGAGGATGGCATTCATTTTGTCAAAATCGTTTCCAGAGAGTAATATAGGCATAGGAATAAAGACAAAAAACTAGATCGCTAGACAAGAAATGGAGGAACAATCATCATGATAAATATTGCAGTCTTAGGATATGGCACGATCGGCAGTGGTGTTGTAGAAGTGTTAAATACCAATGGCGATAGTATAGCCAAACGAGCCGGGGATCAGATACAGGTGAAATACGTTTTGGACAGAAAGGAATTTCCCGGAGATCCTATTATGGAGAAACTGGTTTCGGACGTTCAGGTGATCTTAGATGATCCGGAGGTAAAAATTGTTGTAGAAGTGATGGGTGGAGTAGAACCTGCTTTTACTTTTGTGAAATCAGCTCTGCTAAAGGGTAAGAGTGTAGTGACTTCCAATAAGGAGCTGGTTGCAAAGCACGGTGCCAAGCTGCTTAATATGGCAAAGGAAAGAAACCTAAACTTCTTATTTGAAGCCAGCGTAGGCGGGGGTATTCCGATTATCCGACCATTAAATCAATCTCTGACTGCAGATGAAATCGTTGAAATAACTGGTATCTTGAATGGAACGACGAACTACATCCTATCGAAGATGAGTGATGAGGGGCTGGAATTTGATACGGCATTAAAGGATGCACAGGATCGGGGCTATGCGGAGCGCAATCCGGCTGCGGATATCGAAGGCTATGATTCTTGCAGAAAGATTGCCATTTTATCCTCCCTTGCGTATGGGATGCAGGTGGATTTTGAGGATATCTATACGGAAGGAATTACGCAGATTACCGATACGGATATAAAATATGCCAAGGCAATGGGGGCAAGAGTAAAGCTGTTTGCAACGAGTGTCCGTGAAAATGAGGATCATGTCTATGCAATGGTGGCTCCCATGATGATCAAAGCTGACCATCCGCTGTTTAGCGTAAACGATGTGTTTAACGGCATCTTTGTCCGGGGAAATGTGATCGGCGATGTGATGTTCTATGGAAGCGGAGCAGGAAAGCTTCCCACAGCCAGCGCAGTCGTAGCGGATGTCGTGGATGCCGCAAAGCATATGAATAAGAATATATGGACGATTTGGAGCAGTAAGAAATTAGAGCTTGCGGATATCAATCAGGTAAAACACAGATTCTTTGTCCGTGTGGAAGGAAACAGCGATTCGATAAAGAAGAAAGTCAAAGATTTATTCGGAGGCATAAAAGAAGTTACAGCCGATCATATTGAAAATGAATATGCATTCCTGACCTCACTACTGGAGGAGCAGGAGATGAAGGACCTAAGAGAAAAACTTCCTGAGATTCGTAGCACAATCCGGGTAAGGTTTTAGGGAAAGGATTTGATGATATGAAATATATCGTAATTCTCGGAGACGGTATGGCGGATGAACCCCTGGCGGAGCTTGCGAATCAAACGCCATTAATGGCTGCAAAAACCCCATGCATGGATTTTCTTGCACCTAAATCCGAAGTTGGTCTTGCCTATACCATTCCGGAGGGAATGAAGCCCGGTAGTGATACGGCGAACCTGTCGGTGATGGGATACAATCCAAGAAAATACTATACCGGAAGGTCGCCCTTGGAGGCGTTAAGTGTCGGGGTCGATATGAAAGCCACCGATATCGCTCTTCGCTGCAATATGGTAACATTATCGGAGGAGGAGCTTCCTTACGAAAGCAGGACCATCCTCGATCATAGCTCCGGTGAAATAGAAACAGAGGATGCGGCCATTCTGCTGGATGCGGTAAAAAAGGAGCTGGAAAATGACCTTTATAAATTCTATGTCGGAACCAGCTACCGCCATCTAACGATATGGGATAAGGGCAGTGTGATCGATCTGGTGCCGCCACATGATATCCTTGGGAGGGTGATCGGAGAGTATCTGCCGGAGGATCGCATCTTAAGAGACATGATGAAGAAAAGTTATGATATTCTTAACAATCATCCGCTCAATTTGAAGCGGAAAGAGGAAGGGCTTCATAAGGCGAATTCCCTATGGTTCTGGGGAGCCGGTACAAGGCCTGCCTTAGATCTCTTTGAAGAGAAGAATCATAAGAAAGGTGCCATGATTTCCGCTGTTGATCTTTTAAAGGGCATCGCCGTAGGAGCGGGCATGAAGGTGGTTACCGTACCGGGTGCCAACGGAACCCTGCATACGAATTACGAAGGTAAGGCTATGGCAGCGGTGAACGTACTTTTGGAAGAGAATTATGACTTTGTATATGTTCATGTAGAGGCACCGGATGAGATGGGACATCAGGGAAATATCAAAAATAAGATTCTATCGATAGAAAATCTGGATCAAAGGGTCATTAAAGTTATTATGCAGGAAATGCAGAAGGCAGGAGCAGAATACCGAATGCTTATCATGCCGGATCATCCGACTCCGATTCGATGCAGAACCCATACAAGCGATCCGGTTCCGTACATGCTCTACGACAGTACAAGCTCCGTGATGCACAAAAAGGCGCACGAAAATGAGGTTAAAAATGTACGAAAATATAATGAGGCTGATGTAAAATTAAGTGGCAATGTAGTAAAGGAAGGATATACTATTATTGATAAGTTATTCGAACGATAACTGACTTTTACTTATTCTTGTACCAAAGCAGCAGAGCTTGAGAAATAAGCGATAAGCAGCTTAATCCTGCTTAAGAAATTAAGTTGGTATGCACATAATCTAAAGTATTAGGAGGCAGCTATGTTAATAGTAAAGAAATTTGGTGGCACATCCGTCGCTGACAAAGAGAGGATTTTTAATGTTGCGAGGCGGATTGCTGAGGACTATAAAAAGGGTAACGAGATTGTGGTTGTTCTGTCAGCTATGGGGAAGCAGACGGATGTATTACTTGAAATGGCAAGAAATATTAACCCGAAAGCATCCAAGAGAGAAATCGATATGCTTCTAACAACCGGGGAGCAGACTTCCGTCGCATTAATGGCAATGGCGCTCAATGCCTTGGACATTCCGGCGGTTTCTTTGAATGCATTTCAAGTTGCTATGCATACAACCTCTGCATATGGAAATTCTCGTTTAAAGCGAATTGATACGGAAAGAATATCTGTAGAATTAGAAAATAAACGAGTTGTCGTAGTTACCGGTTTTCAGGGTGTTAACAAAATGGACGATTACACAACGCTCGGACGGGGTGGGTCGGATACAACAGCAGTTGCTTTGGCTGCAGCATTACATGCAGATACCTGTGAAATATATACGGATGTGGAAGGGGTATATACCGCGGATCCCAGGCTTGTCAGCGACGCCAGAAAACTAAAGGAGATCACCTATGATGAAATGCTGGAGATGGCATCCCTTGGTGCCGGTGTGCTGCATAACCGGTCGGTAGAAATGGCGAAAAAATATGGTGTACAGCTTGTGGTTCGTTCAAGCTTAAATAATTCGGAAGGTACATTAGTTAAGGAGGAAGTAAAAATGGAAAAAATGCTGGTAAGTGGTGTGGCATCGGATAGAAATACAGCGCGTATTTCAGTTATCGGTTTGGAAGATCAACCTGGCGTTGCCTTTAAACTGTTCAATCATTTGGCAAGACATGATGTTAACGTAGATATTATTTTGCAGTCGGTTGGGAGAGATGGCACAAAGGATATCAGCTTCACGGTGAATGAGGATGATTTGGAGGAAGCGGTAGCGACCTTAGAAAGACATAGACAGGGCAGTTTAAAGTGCCAGAAAATCGATGTGGAAAAAGAGGTGGCAAAGGTCTCCGTTGTCGGTGCTGGAATGATGTCCCATGCCGGTGTAGCGGCTAAGATGTTTGAAGCATTGTATGATGTAGGGGTCAATATTAAAATGATCTCAACCTCCGAGATCCGGGTTACCGTATTAATTGACGATATCCATGTGGAAAAAGCGATGAATGCCGTGCATGAAAAATTCTTCGCTTCACAATTATAAAATAGAATGTCGGTTACGAAAAGGGGGGCTGTTCATTTTGAAACAGCCTCTTTTTTCGTGATGCAAATGGGCTGTAACAACGATTTACCTAGGGTTAACGTTGATTTTCGCCGCTTAAAATGATATAATATAGAATATTGTAAAAGGTCTATTTACGAACAAAGGAGCTATGTTATGGATATTTTAAAACAGATAAAAGAGGAATTAGGCATACGGCTGGAGCAGGTCGAAGCGGCTGTAAAACTAATCGATGAAGGTAATACCATACCGTTTATTGCAAGATATCGTAAGGAAGCAACCGGATCCTTAGACGACGAGCAATTAAGAAATCTGTATGAAAGACTGCAATACCTAAGAAATTTGGAAGATAAAAAAGTACAGGTGATCAAAGCGATCGAGGAGCAGGGAAAGCTGACCGAAGAGCTGAAAGCGCAGATTACTGCTGCCGACACGTTAGTTGTTGTTGAGGATTTATACCGCCCGTATCGTCCAAAGCGAAGAACCAGAGCAACCATAGCAAGGGAAAAAGGTCTGGAAGGATTGGCAGAAATCATCCGGATGCAGGAAACGGATCAGCCCATTGTGGTACTGGCAGAAGGCTATCTTTCCGAAGAGAAGGAAGTAAGCACAGTAGACGACGCGATTACCGGAGCGATGGATATCCTTGCAGAGGAAATATCGGATGAAGCCTCCTATCGTAGTTATATCCGCGAATTAACCGCGAAGGAAGGAATGCTTGTATCTACGGCAAAGGATGAGAAGCAGGAATCGGTTTATGAGATGTACTACGATTTCGAAGAGGGCGTAGAGAAAATTGCTGGTCATAGAATATTGGCGATTAACCGCGGGGAAAAAGAGAAGTTCTTAACGGTTAAAGTTACCGCGCCAGAGGAACGTATCCTAAGATACCTTGAGAAAAAGGTCATCCTCCAGGACAATCAGCATACCAATGATATCTTAAAGGCAGTCATTGAAGACAGCTATAAGCGTTTGATTGCACCCGCTATTGAAAGGGAGATACGAACCGGTCTGACGGAGCGTGCAGAAGACGGCGCAATTAAAGTATTTGCCAAAAATCTGGAGCAGCTTCTTATGCAGCCACCGATTGCCGGACAAGTTGTTCTTGGCTGGGACCCGGCTTTTCGAACCGGCTGTAAGCTGGCTGTGGTGGACAGTACCGGTAAGGTCCTGGATACGATCGTAATTTATCCGACCGCACCGCAGAATAAGGTATCTGAAGCAAAGCAGATATTAAGAAAGATGATAGAAAAATACAATATTACCCTGATTTCGTTAGGAAATGGTACCGCTTCCCGTGAATCAGAGATGGTTATTGTGGAACTATTAAAAGAGATTAAGAAACCGCTGCATTATGTTATCGTAAATGAAGCCGGTGCATCGGTTTATTCGGCAAGTAAATTAGCCACGGAAGAATTTCCGAACTTTGATGTCGGACAAAGAAGTGCTGCCTCCATTGCAAGACGATTACAGGATCCACTGGCAGAGCTAGTTAAGATTGATCCGCAATCGATCGGGGTCGGACAATATCAGCATGATATG
Organism: Lachnospiraceae bacterium; assembly: GCA_015057615.1. Lineage (GTDB taxonomy): Bacteria > Bacillota > Clostridia > Lachnospirales > Lachnospiraceae > Mobilitalea. The sequence continues at coordinate 35,582 of SVEA01000150.1, forward strand.
AATCAGAAAAAGCTCGGTGAGGTTCTCTCTGGTGTTGTGGAAGACTGTGTGAACAAGGTCGGTGTGAATTTAAATACCGCGTCGGCTTCTCTGCTAGAGCATATTTCCGGTATTACCAAAACGACAGCAAAGAACATCGTGGCATACCGGGAGGCAAACGGCCGTTTCCATAGCCGTAAGGAACTTTTGAAGGTTCCTAAGCTGGGTCCCAAAGCCTTTGAGCAAAGTGCGGGATTTTTAAGGATACAAAACGGTGAAAATCCATTGGACGCTACTGGTGTCCATCCGGAATCCTATGATGCTACGAAGGTTCTCTTAGATAAATTAGGCTTAACGATGGAAGATATCAAAGAGATTCAGGCAAAAGCAGCTAAGAACAAGGGGATGGGAACACAGAAAACGGAGGACCGTCAGCCGTCTCGAAGGCAGAAGAAGAAACCTGGCATTGTGGTGAAGAATCAAAACACGGTATTTGCACAGGCTCTAGCAGCAGCCGTAAGCTCTGCGGATACCGCTGTTTTAGAAGAACCGTTACCAGACAATAGTGTTAGCGGGAATGCGAATCCCTCCATGATCGGCAGGAAGATCCAGAATAAGGGAAAGATGGCGGAGGAGTTAGGAATCGGTGAGATTACCCTAACCGATATTGTAAAGGAGCTGGAGAAACCCGGCAGGGATCCCAGAGATGAGATGCCAAAGCCGATCCTTCGAACGGATGTATTGGAAATGAAGGATTTGACCGAGGGCATGATTCTAAAGGGAACCGTACGAAATGTCATTGATTTTGGAGCCTTTGTGGATATTGGCGTGCATCAAGACGGTTTGGTTCATATTTCTGAATTATCCAGTAAAAAATTTGTTAAGCATCCGCTGGAGGTCGTCAGTGTTGGTGACATTGTAGATGTCAAGGTATTAAGTGTGGATATTGCAAAGAAAAGAATACAATTAACGATGAAGCTGTAGAAATAAAATTGACTAATAGAAGATTTAAGTGTCAAAAGCCTATTTATAAAACTAACTTCATCAATTTGCACAATTTATGCATTGATAATAATATGAAACAAATTTCATTCGCAACACGCAGTTCCGCAAAGTATTGCAAAACGCAATACTTGCATTGAAGTACGTAATGGTACATAAGACCACAAAATACGTGGGTCTAAGTACCAACGACTTCAAACAGTTGCGTATTAAAATATTATTTCCTATTATTTAAGTATTCCATTGATTTGTGAAAATTGACGAAGCTGATTTGTTAGGATAGCTTTTGACATTCAAATCAATAGAAATTTTATCAAGAGAAACGTAGGAAGGATAAAATTCTGGTATTACCAGAGCAAAGGTCCTTCTTGTGTATTCTCTTTTTCTATGACAAGCGTTATCGTGCAAAGACGGGAGTTCATTCCTTTCCTGATAATTTTACCGATTTTTATTTGACAAGCTTATAGGAGAGGTCTATAATAAATAACCGTTAGAAGGAAAGGTTTATGAATATAATTTTGGAAAGGATGAGAAAAGGATGCAGTTATTGGTATTAATTCTAAAAAAGGTAGAATTAATAGAAAAACTCATAAAAGAGCTTGCTGAATGCGGTGTCACTGGCGGTACGATACTCGATGGCACGGGTATGGCAAAAGCATTGGTCAACATGGAAGATCTACCGATCTTTGGTGTGTTGAGACAGCTTTTAAGTGACGAAGAAAAAGAAGTATGTAAGGTAATGATGTTTGTATTAAAGGACGAACAAGTAATGACAACAAGGAAAACAATAAAAAAAGTGATTGGTGATTTAAAGGAACCCAATACCGGAATTATGTTTGCAATACCCATTACCTACGTGGAAGGACTTGGTGAATAAAAGTGGGAGACTTGAATCTTTATACTAGTTTGGCGATTGCAATGCTGCTTGCTCTATTATCGAGTAAGCTGATGAAGAAGATAAAGCTTCCGAATGTTACGGGATATCTGATTATTGGTCTTTTGGCGGGGCCGTATTGCTTGAAAATATTATCCAAGGATGTCATCGATCAGCTCTCTATAATACCGGATATTGCCTTGGGATTTATTGCTTTTTCTATCGGAGCGGAATTTAAGCTTTCTTACCTGGAACAGGTTGGGAAAGCTCCGGTGATAATAGCATTTACCGAAGGCTTCGGAGCCACACTGGCGGTGGATCTCATTTTAATTGCATTAGGAAATGATGTATCCTTTTCTATCGTTTTAGGCTCCATAGCTGCTGCGACTGCTCCTGCCGCTACTTTGATGGTGGTACGTCAATACAAAGCAAAGGGACCGGTAACGGATATGCTGCTTCCGGTTGTTGCAATTGATGATGCGGTAGCAATTATAGCGTTTGGTTTATCGGTAGCGATAGCAAAAGCAATCAATTCCACCGAAAGCGTATCCTTAGCAGCAACTATACTAGATCCGGTGCTGGAAATCCTCGGGGCATTACTTTTCGGAGCTCTCCTGGGTGTTATACTGAAATTTTTGACCAAATGGTTTACCGGGCGAGGGAATCGGCTTTCTGCTGCCATTGCAATGATCCTTGTCTGCATTGGAGTTTCCAATATGCTGGGACTCTCCCCATTGATGGCATGTATGGCAATGAGCGCAATCTTTGTTAATCTCTCCAGCGTTAGTGATAAGGTGTTTGAACAGGTGGACCGTTTTACACCGCCGGTCTTTATGCTGTTCTTCTTTGTATCCGGTGCGGATCTGAACATCAATATCCTGCCATCGGTAGGAGTGATCGGTTTACTTTATGTGATCTTCCGTGTAGTTGGTAAGGTTGCTGGTGCGGCATTGGGAGCAAAGATATCCAACGTAGAGGCTGTTGTTAAAAAATATTTGGGATATACATTAATTCCGCAGGCAGGTGTAGCAATTGGCTTGACCTCGGTTGCGATGGAGGTTGTCCCGGAATACGGCACCAAAATTCGTACGATCGTTCTATGCGGTACGGTGATTTATGAATTGATCGGACCGGTTGTGACAAAGCTGGCACTAAAGAAGGCAGGAGAAATCCAATCCGTCGCATAAAACCAACGTCATTAATTTGCACAATTTATGCATGATAAAATTCACATAGATTTTTTTGTAAATGGATTGACAATTCGAGTGTTATGATATATTATTGCAGTGTAGAAATAATTAAAAAAGGTAATTCTTCGGGGCAGGGTGAAATTCCCGACCGGCGGTATAGTCCGCGACTCTGAGATAGGTAGGAGAGATCTTATGTATCATAGATTGATTTGGTGAGATTCCAAAACCGACAGTAAAGTCTGGATGAAAGAAGAGCAGTGAGATACGATAGATTTTTTGGCCCCCGATTATATGTAATCGGGGTTTTTTTATTGAATAAAATTGGCATCCTGCTGCAAACCCAAAGTTTTCCCTTGGAACAAAAAAGGAGAGAATGTGATGAATAAGATGAATAACACACAAACCATGGCAGAGAACACGAAGGTTGGGCTATTGTCCGTAAGAGGATTAACTACGATAGCGATGTTATCCGCACTATCCGTAATATTAATGCTTTTTGAAATCCCATTATGGTTTGCACCAAGCTTCTATGAGATTGATCTAAGCGAGGTTCCGGTATTGATCGGAGCGTTTGCCTTAGGACCGGTAGCAGGCGTTGTGATTGAATTTATTAAAATACTGCTGAATTTCATTATTAATGGAACCATAACCGCAGGTATCGGAGAGTTTGCAAACTTCCTGATCGGATGCGCACTGGTAGTACCTGCTGCTATGTTGTACCAAGCAAGAAAAACAAGAAATTCCGCAGCGCTTGGTTTAGGCATCGGAACAATTTGTCTTGTCGTCGCAGGAAGCGTATTGAATGCGTATCTGATTCTTCCGATATATGCAAAGGCATTTCATATGCCGATGGAAGCACTGATCGGAATGGGAACGGCAATCAACCCGAGGATCAACAGCTTAACAAGCTTCATCCTGTTGGCGGTAGTACCGTTTAATCTTATCAAAGGAATTCTGGTTTCTCTGATCACCTTGCTTTTGTATAAAAGAGTCAGCTGGGTTATAAAAGGATATCATTAAAAGATAAGATAGAGTTTCGAGCTTTAAAGAAACTCTATCTTTTTTAATTTACTTCTGCTATAATAATTCCGAAATAAGCAGCACAATTTATTCGTAAGGAAGGCTTTTGACACTCAAATCAGTGTTGATAAAATGGAAAGAGGAGAGAGTGAAAGAATTTAAAATTCTTTCACTCGGAAAGAACCCGCAAGCGGCTTCTTTCATCAGATTTTATGCCGCTGTTGGCGGCGGAATACGAGGGAAGTATGAAAATAGACAGTTTTTGTTCGGAGGATACTTACCAATTGGGAATTACCATGGGAAAGCAGGCGAAGAAGGGTGATATCTATTGCTTAGACGGAGATCTGGGAGTTGGTAAAACGGTATTTACACAGGGATTTGCAAAAGGTCTTGGAATTGAGGAACCGGTAAGCAGTCCGACCTTTACCATACTTCAGGAATATGAAGGCAGTCATTTGCCGTTGTACCATTTTGATGTATATCGGATCGCGGATGTTCTGGAGATGGAAGAGGTCGGCTATGATGATTATTTTTACGGAGACGGCGTCTGCCTGATCGAATGGGCGGAACGTATTAAAGAGATCCTTCCGATGAATTATAAAACAATCACAATTAAAAAGGATTTAGAAAAAGGTTTTGACTATAGGGAAATCACGATATCAAATGCTCCTTTATAGAAGGGTTCCCATTAGAGAGGAAGAAATATAATGACATTATTAGCGTTAGACAGTTCTGGATTGGTTGCTTCTGTGGCGATTGTAGCAGAGGATGCTGTATTAGCGGAATATACAGTAAATTATAAGAAGACACATTCGCAGACATTGCTGCCGATGCTGGATGAAATTGTAAATATGGTGGAACTTGACCTTGCGAAGGTGGACGGGATTGCGGTTGCAGCAGGTCCTGGGTCATTTACCGGCTTAAGAATCGGATCTGCTACGGCAAAGGGCTTAGGACTTGCACTTAGCAAACCGATCATTCCGATCCCGACGTTAGAGGGACTTGCCTATAATTTGTTTGGAACAGACCAGTTGATCTGCCCAATGATGGATGCCAGAAGAAATCAGGTGTATACCGGATTATATGAATGCAATCAAGAGGGATTGCATACGATTTCCGAGCAGAAGGCAGCAGCCATTGAGGACATTATTGATGAAATTAATCAGATCGGCAGAAGTGTCATCTATCTTGGGGATGGGACAAGCGTTAATGAAGCGCTCATAAGAGAAAAAACAAAAGTGGATTATCACTTTGCACCTGCTCATCTAAGCAGGCAGAGGGCAGCATCCATCGGTGGTCTTGGGATTTTATATATGAAGCAGAACAAAGTTGAAACGGCAGCAGAGCATGCACCGGTTTATCTAAGACTTTCTCAGGCAGAGCGGGAGCGTGCGGAGAAATTAAAAGAAGAAGCGTAAAAGGCGGAATGGATATGTTGCTTCGAAAAATGGAAGAATTGGATTTGGTGCAGGTATGCGCGATAGAAAAGGAAATATTTTCAGAGCCCTGGGGAGAGGAAGACTTCCGTAAAGCCATGCAGGATAGCCATAACGGCTATCTAGTGGCGGAAGAGCAGGGGACAATTGCCGGATACTGTGGTTATTGGGGAGTTCCTCCAGAAGGCTATCTCTATAACGTAGCAGTACGAAAGGAGTATCGCAGGCTGCAGATCGGTTATCACTTGCTTTGCAAACTGATTGAGGATGCGAAGGGGAAAAAAATTGACGCTCTGACCCTGGAGGTGCGTTGCTCGAACACCCCGGCGATAAGTTTGTATAAACGGCTGGGATTTACTGAGGCAGGGCTTCGAAAGGACTTTTATTCCAAGCCGAATGAGGATGCGGTTATCATGTGGCTAAAGCCGATACAGTAATTACCACTGTAAATAATTTGTCTTAGGGATTATAATGATAACACGGTAGGTTGTTCATTAATCAGGAGGGGATAAAACGTGAAAAGAGCAGGTAGCCATAAGATGGAAAGTAATGTTCCGCTACTTTGTAACTGTTGCGGGAGGAGTATTAAAAGGGAAAACGGAATCTTAAAGGAAGATGCATTTGAGGCGACCAAGGAATGGGGGTATTTCTCGGGCAAAGATATGGAAGTGCATCACTTTAACCTATGTGAAGAATGCTATGAGAGATTAATTTCTGAATTTAAAATTCCGGTGGAGGTCAGAAAGAAGCTGGAAGTTTTATAAAAAAGGCATCTTTGAGCGGAATTAACAAGGCAAAGAAGAGTTGGGCGGAGTCCAACTCTTTTTTCATCGTATAGGCGTCCTATACGATGAAAACCTCCATGCGAACATAGTTGGCATTGGGATGACGCACTTGCGCGTAAGGTATTTATCTGCCTGTGGCAGAACGCGCTCGGCGCGAGAGTTTGCCTTAGCAAACTCTTTGCTACTGGAGGTTACCTTTATTAACAAATATTTTGACGGAGATTGAAATTGCTGTTAAAATAATAAAAACTACTTATATTATATATAAAATGTGGTAAAATGATTAGGAAATAGTAATAGGAAGGCATGGACAAGAAATGTTAGATGTATGTTTATTAGGGACAAGCGGAATGATGCCGCTGCCAGGCAGGTGGCTGACCGCTTTAATGACAAGATATAATGGAAGCAGTTTATTGATTGATTGCGGAGAAGGCACCCAGATTTCAATTCGGGAAAAAGGCTGGACCTTTCATTCCATAGATACGATATGTTTTACGCACTATCACGGAGATCATATTAGTGGGTTACCGGGATTGCTGCTTTCCATGGGGAATGCAGACCGGGTGAAACCAGTGACCCTCATTGGTCCGCGGGGATTAGAGCGGGTAGTAAATTCTTTGCGGGTAATTGCACCGGAGCTGCCATTTCCGCTAAAGTTCATGGAACTTACGGAGGCAGAAGAAACCATTCAGATAAATGGTTATGAAATAACTGCTTTTCAGGTAAAACACAATGTTATCTGCTATGGGTACAGCATTCGGGTCCGGCGGGGCGGCAGATTTTTCCCAGAGAAAGCATTGGAGCATCAGGTTCCTCAAAAGTTCTGGAACCGGCTGCAAAAGGGGGAAATGATTACGGAAGGGGGCAAAAGTTATACACCGGATATGGTCATTGGTCCGGAGAGAAAAGGCATTAAGCTGACCTATTGTACGGATAGCAGACCAGTAAAGGCAATTGCAGAGAGTGCAAAGGGATCGGATCTGTTTATTTGTGAGGGGATGTATGGAGAAAAAGACCGGGATTCAAAAGCCAAAGAATATAAACATATGACTTTTTATGAAGCGGCACAGTTAGCAAAAGATGCCGGGGTAAATGAATTATGGCTTACGCATTACAGTCCGTCCCTTGTACGCCCGGAGGATTTTATCGGTGATGCCAGAAAAATATTTTCCAATACAAAATTGGGGAAGGACAGAAAGAGCATTGTCCTGGAATTTGACAAAAACGAATAAGAAAAGCGAAGGAATAAAAACGAATGAGAAAAGTGCAAGGAGGAAGCGGTATGAGAAAGTCGAAGCAGAGGACCGTAGTTACGATATTAACGATGAGCTTAATCGCTGTAATGCTCATTGCTTTGTATTACTATCTGACGAAACAGACCAAACCGGTCGAGAAGCTTTCGGAGGCAGAGGTGCTGCTAAGCAAAGATCTAAAGCTGTATTACCCGGCAACTCCAAAGGAAGTGGTTAAGCTGTACAGTAGTATACTACAGACTCTTTATACCGATTTGGAGGATGATGAAACCAAAGCCCTTGCCCTTAAAATCAGAGAATTATATGACAAGGAATTATTAGAGAAAAATCCGGAAGAGGATTATTTGACCAATATCTATTCGGAAATCATTGAATGGAAAAAAGCAAAACGTACCATAACGGACTTCTCCTTTGTTCATGAGGAGGATTATGTGACGGATAACATTGATGGAATAGAATATACAACCGTTCATGTGATATATACATTTGAAGAAAAAACAAAGCATTTGGAAGAATGGAGGTTCCTGTTACGGAGAGATGATGAGAACCACTGGAAGATACTTGGCTGGAATTACCTCCCCGGAGAAGAATAGGAGTATGCGCAAAAGGCAGCGCAGAAATGAGGTTAATCATGACAAAGGATACATTAATTTTAGGTATAGAATCATCCTGTGACGAGACAGCGGCAGCCGTCGTAAAAAACGGAAGAGAGGTATTGTCCAATATTATTTCATCTCAGATTGAGCTGCATAAGCTGTATGGCGGAGTTGTACCAGAAATCGCATCAAGAAAGCATATCGAAAAAATAAATCAGGTAATCGAAGAAGCATTAAATACAGCAAATGTAACGCTGCAGGATGTCGATGCAATCGGTGTGACCTATGGACCGGGGCTGGTGGGAGCACTTCTCGTTGGGGTGGCTGAGGCAAAAGCAATCAGCTTCGCAACGGGAAAGCCCTTAGTGGGAGTGCATCACATTGAAGGACATGTTTCGGCAAATTATATTGAACATAAAGATTTGGAGCCGCCATTTTTATGTCTGATCGTATCCGGAGGACATACCCATATTGTTTTAGTTAAGGAATACGGCAAATATGAAATCATAGGCTATACACATGATGATGCAGCGGGGGAAGCTTTCGATAAGGTAGCAAGAGCCATCGGACTTGGCTATCCCGGCGGACCCAAAATAGATAAGCTTGCGAGGGAAGGAAGAAAGGATGCCATAGCTTTTCCAAGAGCCCATATCGAGGACGCTCCCTATGATTTCAGCTTTAGCGGGTTGAAATCGGCGGTACTCAACTATATTAATTCCTGTAAAATGAAGAAGGAAGAGGTGAACCGGGCGGATGTCGCAGCTTCCTTCCAGGAAGCGGTGGTAGATGTCCTGGTGACAAGGACCATTTTGGCAGCAAAGGATCATGGGATGAAGAAGGTGGCGATTGCAGGAGGAGTTGCCGCAAATTCTTCTCTTCGGGAGGCAATGGAAAAAGCCTGCAAAAAAAATGGGCTCTCTCTTTATTATCCATCCCCGATCTACTGTACCGATAACGCGGTAATGATAGCATCTGCAGCCTATTATGAATATTTAAAAGGTTTTAGAAGCGGACTGGATCTAAATGCAGTACCGAATCTAAAGATCGGACAGAGATGAGATTTTGCTTAAGATAAAAGGAGAACTCTATTCCGGGCATTTGGGTATGGATAATCAAAGAGGGGAAATTATTACAGGAGCTATCTATGGGAAATAAAAAAGTAACTGCAATTGTATTGGCTGCAGGTAAGGGAAATCGAATGAATACCTCTGTGGCAAAGCAATTTTTAATGCTGGGTGGTAAGCCGGTTGTGTATTATGCATTGAAGGCAATGGAAGACAGCAGCGTGGATGAAATTATTCTGGTTACAGGGAGAGATCAGAAGGACTATTGCAGAGATCATATCGTAAAGCCCTATCATATGAATAAGGTTACGCAAATTATTGAGGGCGGCAAAGAGCGGTACGATTCGGTGTACCGGGGATTGCTAAGTATCTGTGAGACCGATTATGTTCTGATTCATGATGGGGCAAGACCCTTTATCACAAAGGAGCAGATTGAGAATATAATACATGGAGTCATAGAATATAATGCTTGCATCCTTGGCGTTCCAGTAAAGGAAACGATAAAAATGGTTGCTTCCAATGGATATATTACGTCGACACCTGACCGAAATAAGCTATGGGCTGCACAGACCCCGCAGGCATTTGCATATGAAGCAATCAAAAAAGCTTACACGATTTTTTGGCAGGAGTCGGATAACACGAAGGCAGCGATAACGGATGATGCGATGGTATATGAAGCCTATCTTGGAAATTCGGTTAAGGTAATCGCGGGTGATTACAGCAATATAAAGATTACAACACCGGAGGATTTGGTGGCAGCAGAGGTCTTGCTGAATACGATAACATTTTAATTTGTTTTAATACAATATAATAAACAAACAATTCCGAGAAAAAGATAAAAAACCACTTGACACTTCTTTCTTGCGATGCTATACTAGCTTAGCGATGTTTGGAGAGATGTCCGAGTGGTTTAAGGAGCTGGTCTTGAAAACCAGTGATCCCGCAAGGGACCGTGGGTTCGAATCCCACTCTCTCCGCTCAATATCAACGCTGCAGTGGTGATTGGTTTTACTATCTGCAACAAAGCAGAAGAATATCTCATTTTATAGAAACAGCCAATTGTAATTTGGAGAAATACCCAAGAGGCTGAAGGGGCTCCCCTGGAAAGGGAGTAGGTCGTTAATAGCGGCGCGAGGGTTCAAATCCCTCTTTCTCCGTTCTGATTTTTTCGAAAATATGCAAACAAAAAAATCAGTAAAAAAAATTAAAAAAAGTAGTTGACAAGAGCTTAAATGCATGATAAGATAAACAAGCTGTCGTCGAGAAAACACAGCAAACAAGAGCATTTGAGAGATTATGAACCTTGATAATTGAACAGTGAAACAACCCTGAAAATTCTAAAATTATGAGACTTACACATGGGTCTCAAAAATAGAAGTTTCAAGCGATTGACTTGATCAATCGTACGATGTTATAAAA
>SVEA01000151.1 GCA_015057615.1 Lachnospiraceae bacterium
TAGGTGTGAGACTATGTCAAATGTTATCGTAAAAGACAATGAAACGTTAGACAGTGCTCTCCGCAGATTCAAAAGAAGCTGCGCGAAAGCCGGTATCCAACAGGAGATCCGTAAGAGGGAGCATTATGAAAAGCCAAGCGTAAGACGTAAGAAGAAGTCTGAAGCGGCTAGAAAACGTAAATATTAATCAGCAAGTTGAATGATAGAAACGTATATTCCTTGTTATGAATTGAAAGACTCTCGGTAGAAATATCGGGAGTCTTTTTGTGCGTAGAAAATCAGGGTGGACTGCGAAGTTCTCATTTTTAATCGAAAATCGCCCTTAATAGTCTACATAGTTTGAAAAATTCATATAATAATAACAGTATCTGCAAAGGATTTAGGGGGCTATCAATGAAGAGCAATCTAAAATCTTCCCATAATAAGTTTAAGAAGAATGCCAAGAATTCGCTGTATCAAGGATTTGATACCAAGAATAAATTAAAAAAAAGAGAAAAAGAAAGAATGAATTATCTGGAACAGCTTTCCAATCATCTGCATCTGCCGCAGGATATCTTAGCGGGTGCACCGATTGTAACTGCGACAGGGAGGAATGAAATCTGTCTTGAAAATTATAAAGGAATCATAGAATACAATGGCAATCTCATTAAAGTCCAGACGAAGGTATGCAAAATATGTATTGAAGGAAAGCAGCTGAATATTTTATATTTTACGGAGGATGAAATGCGAATAACCGGGTTCATTCATGCAATATACTATCAATGATAGCAAGAAAAGGACGATGGGGGTGTTAACATGTGGAGAAAGCTTGTTAACTGGCTGCGAGGATATCTGGAGGTTCAGATTAAGGGGAATGCTCCGGAACGATTTATAAATTTATGCTATAATAAAAGAATTCTAATCTGGAATCTGAAGCGGGTTGAGGAGGATTACCGTTTTCGTATTCAGGCAAGGGATTATAGAAAATTAAAACCGATTGCGAAAAAAACTGGCATGATTCCAAGAATCAAGGAGAAAATAGGCCTTCCCTTTTATATGCACCGGTATCGGAAGCATAAATTTTTTTTTGCCGGACTTCTCCTATGCGGTATCTTAGTTTATATCATGTCTTTATATATCTGGGATATTCAGATTCTCGGCGGTTCAAAATACACTCCGGAAGCAATGACCAAATTTTTAAAAGAAAATGAAATCTACACCGGAATCAAAAAAAAGAAGGTAGACTGTCAGGAGATTGAAGATGAAATCCGCTTAGCTTATAATGATATCGGCTGGGTATCCGCAGAGATAAAAGGTACCCGGTTAATTATTAAAATAACCGAGACCAATATGCCGGCTCCGGCAAGGATCGCCAGGGATCCAAGTCATATCGTTGCTACGAAGGATTCCATTATAAAAAGCATCATAACCAGAACCGGAACTCCGGTGGCAAAGCCCGGGGATGTAGTAAAGAAGGGAGATATTCTGGTCTCCGGTATTGTAGCGGTGAAGGGGGATTTCGATGATATCATTAAAAATGAACTGGTCGTAGCGGATGCAACAATATCCTGCAAATCCTATTATGATTATTCGGATAATATTTCCATGAATTACATCGCAAGAGAATTTAGCGGAGAAAAGAAAATCGGTTATTATTTCAGTATTCTTGGGAAAAAAATATTTTTACATAATCCTAGTCATTCCTATGACAGATATGATATAATTGTTAACGAAAATACGCTGCATGTAACGGAAACCTTTTATCTACCTTTCCGTTACGGTACGATTACCGTCCGGGAATATAAAGAAAAGAAGATGACCTATACCGGAGAGGAAGCAAGAGAAATTGCGAATAAAAAATTACAGCGTTATTTGAAGCGTTTGACAGATAATGGGGTTACCATATTGGATCATAATATTGAAATTACGATAGAGAATAATTTTTGTATTACTCAGGGTAGAATTATAGTGGAAGAACCCGCATGGGAATACCAAAAAGTACAAGACAATGAGTGGAGGATCGAACAAACGGATGAGTATAATTGAGACAATCATAGAACTACCGGTAGAACATGAAAAGAATGTATTTGGAGCTTTTGATGCTTATGTAAAAATTATTGAACGAACCTTAAATGTTACCATCATAGCAAGAAACGGTGAGATCAAATTGGTGGGTGCCGCAGAGGATGTCGGAAGGGCGAAAAGGATTTTTGAACAGCTTCTGGAACTGTCTAAGCGAGGGAACACAATAACGGAGCAGAATGTTAATTATGCGCTGTCTTTATGCTTTGAAGAGAAAGAAAAATCGATCGTGGAGATCGATAAAGAATTAATCTGCCATACCGTCAATGGAAAACCGATCAAGCCAAAGACAATCGGACAGAAAAATTATGTGGATTTGATTCGGAACAAGATGGTGGTATTTGGTGTCGGACCTGCCGGAACCGGTAAAACCTATCTGGCTATGGCAATGGGGATAACGGCATTTAAAAACGATGAGGTCGGAAGGATTATTTTAACTCGTCCTGCGATTGAAGCAGGGGAAAAGCTGGGCTTTTTGCCTGGGGATTTACAAAGTAAGGTGGATCCTTATCTAAGACCTTTATACGATGCTCTCTATCAAATTATGGGTCCGGATGCTTATGCTAAAAACACGGAGAAAGGGCTTATTGAAGTTGCACCTCTGGCTTACATGCGCGGAAGAACCCTAGATAATGCCTTTATTATATTGGATGAAGCACAGAATACAACACCAGCGCAGATGAAGATGTTTCTAACCAGAATTGGCTTTGGATCGAAAGTGGTAATTACCGGTGATCAGATGCAGAAGGATTTACCTACGGGAGCGGTCTCTGGTCTGGATGTGGCTTTAAAGGTTTTAAGCAAAATTGATGATATCGGATTCTCCTATTTAACGAGTCAGGACGTTGTCCGGCATCCTTTGGTACAAAAGATTGTGAAAGCTTACGATGCCTACGAAGACCGGCAGCGTCGTTTTGAAAATAAGGCGGCGGGTCAGGGAAAGCACAGACGGATCAATAAAGTTGATTTTAAATCAGAAAGAATCAGGAGTAATCGCTATGAAAATAAGTAAAAAGCTCTTTGCACCAATACTCACGATCACATCAACAGTATTGGTGATTTTACTGGGATTTTTGCGAAAAGGTCCGGATGCTTCTTTGGTTAAGCTTGGTGTCCTGACCTTACTTTTAACGTTAGCTGCCTGTTTATATATTCGTTATTTTGAAAGCAGTATTTTAAATAAGAAATTTGCGAAAAGCATTCTTATGCTCAGCTATTTCAGCTCCATTGTTCTCCTTTACCTGGTAACGGATCCGGAGATAACCTGCTTCTGGATGATCGGAGGGCTGGTTGTCTCCATGCTGATCGATCCGAAGCTGGGATTGATTTTGCAATTCAACCTTACGTTTCTTTTCGGAATAGGATTTGCCGGGCGGCCGGAAACGGTTCTTCAGTTTTTACTGATGGGAGTGCTCATGAGTATGCTGTCGAACTATCTAATGCAAAAATCCACCGTGATTTATGCCGCCATTATCTTGCTTTCCACCAATATAACGCTGGCTTTTATCATGAATAATTTTGTTTTTAATTTTCAAGCCGGATATAATTATATCAGTTCTTTCTTTAGTGTTTTGCTGATTCTAACTGCCAGTTTTTTATTCTGCCGTCTTTATCAGCGCTTTGGATTAAAGCACATAATGACCTTATCCAAGGAGTCTGTCAGCGGCGGGAACGACATATATGAACAACAGGAAGCCGTTCAAACAACAGAGCAAGCGGAGACGGAGGTGACGGAAGATTTCCGGACAAGCTGGGAACTCCTTGTGAACCCAAATAATGAACTGCTAACACAGCTTAGAAATTATTCGGAGGATCTGTATGAGCATGCAATCATGATCGGGGATATTTCCGGCAGGGCGGCAAGAGCAATTCAGGCGGATGAGCTGCTGGCAAAGGCGGGTGGATTATACCATGAGATCGGGAAGGTGAGAGGTGGCAGCTATATTGAGGATGGTATTATCATTGCGGAGCAATATAATTTTCCAGATAAATTAAAGTCTATCTTACGGCAGCATAATATCAAATATGAAAAACCGACCTCAGTAGAGGCTGCGATCGTTATGCTTACAGATAATTTGGTATCAACGATTGATTACATAGAAAAAACAAAAAAATACAAATATACAAGAAACGGCATTATAGAAAATATTTTTCAAATGCGAATGGAGAAAGGAACCTTTGATGAATCCGGCCTTTCTGTAAAAGACTATAAATTATTAAGGGAATTCTATCAAAAAGAATTTAATCACAGATATTTAGATGAATAAGGAAGAAGGAAATTGGTTATGACCTTTCATATGGAATATGAAGCAAAGGATAAATTGGATTTTGATTATGAAGCGCTATTAAAAAAAGTGGTAGAGGGATGTATGGATTTTGAAAATTGCCCCTACGAGGCAGAGGTAAGTATCCTTCTAACAAATGATGAGGAGATACAGGAGATTAACAGAGAGTATCGAAAGCTCGATGTACCTACCGATGTATTATCCTTTCCTGCGACGGAGTATGCGGTTCCGGGAGATTTTTCTGATCTTGAGGAAGAGTACCCGGACAGCTTTCATCCGGAAACGGGTGAGCTGTTACTTGGCGATATCGTGATATCCGTTGAAAGAGCGATCCGGCAGGCGATGGAATACGGCCATACCATCGAAAGAGAAATTGCTTTTCTTACGGCGCATAGTATGTTCCATCTATTTGGTTATGACCATATGGAAGAGGAAGAACGGATCCGGATGGAAGAAAAGCAGAAGTTTGTATTGGACAAGCTGCAAATTTATCGTTAATATTAGGAGGAGAAGATGAAAAAATCAGCTTTTGCAGTAATTCTTATGCTTATGGTTCTGTTGCTCCTAGGGTGTAAGAAAAAAAATGAAAATAATGGAGATAATGCAATACAAGATTATGAGCATGATGTTACAGCAACACCGCTGCCGACAGTTCCGGCAGAACCGGATCCGGAGGAAGGGCATGAAGGTGAAATGAGAAGTACACTTACCGGACTTTGGGTACCCGAGGAGGTTGGTAAAAAACGTCCCTATGCGATTCAATTCAGTAATTTTAAAACAGTGAAAAACCAGTGGGGAATCGGACAAGCCGATATTGTTTATGAGGCACTTGCGGAAGGCGGAATTACAAGACTTTTAGGAATTGGAGAAAATTTCAGCGGAGACCGTTTCGGTTCGGTTCGAAGCTCAAGGCATTATTTTGCAAGCATTGCGTATGAATATGATGCAATCTATGTTCATTTTGGTAAAACAAAATATGCAAAAAGTAAAATAAAGGAATTGGGAATTAATAATCTTGACGGAATAGAAGGAATCGGTACTACTGTTTTTTACCGGGATAATTCAATGAAAGCGCCGCACAATGCTTTTGCAAGCCTGGACGGTATTCTTGCGGGAATCAAAAAGAAGGGATATGAGACGGTGCATCCGGAAGGGTATGAACCGCATTTTACCTTTTATCGTGAGGATACGAATTTAGATACAGGCTCCGATGCCAACAAAGTAACGGTGGATTTTTCAAGCTACGTTACGCCCTATCTGGATTACAATTCAGAGGATAAGCTGTATTACCGATATCAGTTTGGCGGTCCTCATAAGGATTCCAATACGGATCAGCAGCTTACGTTTAAAAATATTATCGTTCAGTTTGTAAAGGAAAGGGATATCGACCGAAATCATTATCAGACGATGGACTTTGAGAATGCCAGCGGCACAGGCTATTATATCACCAACGGGAAGAAAGTAGATATTACCTGGAAGAAGAAGGAGTCTGCCGGGTGGATGCGCTACTATGATGCTTCTGAGAATGAGCTTACGATCAATCCCGGCAAAACCTATATCGCAATATTTCCGGATAATCACGCAAAAGATGTTACCATAGAATAATATAAATGAAAATCTATTCTTACGGGAGTGATATATTGCAGGAGGATTGGACTTCCAATTTATCTTGTCGTATAGGAAATTGCACCTATACGACAAAATACGCTCCGCTAAGGATGCACACTCGCGCGTGAGGTATTTTTCTGCCGGCGGCAGAACGCGCTCGGCGCGAGAGTTTGCCTTGGCAAACTCTTTGCTACTGCACGGATGAGAAAATAAAGGAGAATAACATAACATGTCTGCAAAAAAACGAAATAATCATTTTTTAGTACAAGGTAGTATCCTGGCTGCCGCTTCCTTAATAGTCCGTATGATCGGATTACTCTATCGTATTCCGTTAACCCATATCATAGGGGATGAGGGAATGGGCATCTATACCCATGCATATGCCTTATATAATTTGGCATTAATTCTTTCTTCCTACAGTGTTCCATTAGCGGTGTCAAAGCTTGTGGCTACAAGAACTGCATTTAAAGAGCATAGAAATGCATACCGCATCTTTTTATGTGCCATGGTATTTTCCATTGCGGTTGGATTAATAGCGACGCTAATTATCTTCTTTGGTGCAGATTTCTTTGCCGTGGTAATCAGCAACAATCCGAAGGTAGCTCTGCCACTTCGAATTCTTGCACCTACGATACTGGTATTTTCTATTATGGGAGTTTTCCGAGGCTTCTATCAGGGTAAGAATACGATGATTCCGACAGCAATTTCACAGATACTAGAGCAGATAGTGAATGCAGTTGTAAGTATTGTAGCCTCCTATCTGTTAATGAAGAATTATAGTGCGTCGGTTAATGTGGCTGCTTACGGGGCGGCAGGAGGAACTCTGGGTACCTTTATTGGTGCATTTGTCGGCCTGCTGTTTCTGGTGTTTGTCTTTGTTATCTATAAACCGGTTCTGAATAAGCAGATGCGTAAGGATTCGGAATCAACCCGGGAAAGCTACAAAAGTATTTATAAGCTGATTATTATTACAATTCTACCAGTTGTTTTAAGCCAGACAGTATACCATGTCAGTGGAGTAATCGATAATTCTATGTTTGGACACCTCATGGAGGGGAAGGAGATCGCCCTCTTTGATTATGAAGTACTTAAAAATTCTGAGACTGGATTGTATTCCAAGGATAATACGCTTACCTTGATCGGTATCTATGGCAGTAAATACCTCACTCTAAGTAATGTTCCGGTTGCAATCGCATCCGCGATTGCAGCGGCTATCGTAACAAGTATCTCCGCTGCACATGCAAAGGGATATGTAGAAGAAATCAGAAATAAAGTAAGTGCTGCAATCAAATTTAATATGATTATTGCAATTCCTTCCGCGGTCGGCATGGGAGTTCTGGCATCCCCGATTTTAAGGCTTCTGTTCCGGGATTCCTATCAGCTGTCAGCAAACTTTATGCGGCTCGGCTCGATAGCAATCGTATTCTATGCCTTATCAACCGTTTCGACCTCCATCCTTCAGGGAATCGGTAAATTAAAAATACCGGTAATTAATTCTGCAATTTCTTTAGGAATTCATGTGGTGCTGATATATGTACTGCTGGAATTTACCCCGTTAAGTACGTATGCTTTGGTGATCGGCAATGTAATCTTTGCCCTGGTCGTCAGCATTCTTAATTGGTTTTCCCTTGAGAAATATTTGAACTATCGGCAGGAAATTGTAAAGACCTTTATTATTCCAACCGTAAGTGCAGGTCTTATGGGGGTTGCTGCCTATTTTATCTGCAATGGTTTCATGAAATGGACGGGCAGCATTTTAATTCCTATCTTGATTACGATTCCGGTTTCGATCCTCCTATATTTTTCTCTTCTGATCTTAATGAAGGGCTTGGAGGAGCACGAGATTGCTCAAATTCCGAAGGGAGAAGTAATGATACGCATTTTACGAAAAATGCATTTACTATAAATGTATAAATAACTAAATAATGGAGAAAATATATACCGAAGGAGTGTTTCTAATGAAGCTGAAAAAGGTATATATTTATCTCTTGAGTTTTCTTGGCCTTTCGGTATTGTTCAGTGCATGCTATTATCTGAGCTACCGCAGGGCATTATATGAATTTAATAAGAGCGCAGTTGAGCGTAAAGATAATTATGAAATGTTAGAGGCAAATAATGTAGGGCCGACGCAGATGCCGGTCGATTCTGCCGATGCTACTAATAATGCCGATGCTGCCGATGCAACGGAAGCTGCGGAAGAAGTAGGGACGCAGGCATCTACGACAGTTTTGCCGACGACGAAGTATATTCTTGAAACCTATGATAAGACTGCAAACAAGCTGGAAAGTGAGAAGTTAAACCCGCCGGCTTATTTGGTGGGACTAACAAGGGAAGAGATCATTGCGTATCTGGATGATTATATGAAGGATATGACCTTATCCGAATACAACAAAGGCTTGATCGCCTATGAGCTTCAGTCCTTCTCGGAGGAGGAAGTCGTTATCCGCAAAACGTATGACGCTGCTTCGGTTCCGTTGCGTTTCTATGTGGTAATAAAAGGCGGCTACGTGGTGGTATATAATAGTGATCTAAAGAGTGTCTATAATTATACTGGTATCGAAGCGGCAAAGCTGCCGGAAAAGGACCGGATACAGCTTAGTCAGGGAATCTATCTGGATTCCTTAGAGGAGCTTTATGGATTGCTAGAAAGCTATACGAGTTAGAATAATATGATTAAGAACAAACGCTTTTAAGCTGTAATCCAATATAATTCACCTCTTCGTGCAGAAAAGAACCTTAAAGCTTACGTGACTTAAGGAACCTTTAAAATGGTACGATGGAGGGAGATTATAGCGGCTTGCGGCTTTTTTGTCGTATAGGAAATTGCATCCTAGACGACAAAAAACTTCCATGCGAACATAGTTCACATTGGGATGACGCACTCAGCACGTAACGAATACTTGA
>SVEA01000152.1 GCA_015057615.1 Lachnospiraceae bacterium
AATTGATGAAGACGATTTGTTAAGAAGGTTTTTGGCATTCATTCCTATTATATAAATAAACTACCCTGTAAATATGACAAGTGGAAGTGTCCTTTAAAAAGACACTTCCACTTGTTTTTTTGGTGATTATAAATATTGAGGTGGAAAAACAATATGAAAAGACGGGTATTTTGCTGAAGTAAAACAATACCATTGACACAAAAATATAAAAATGAGACAATGTTGTCCTAAAATGAGATAGAAATGTATCCAAAATGTTATAAAAAAGGGAATAAACTAATCTATAATACAATTATAGAAAAGGAGATGTAGATGAATTCTTATATTTTTGAGACGATAGAACATCATAAAGAAAGTCCGGCTAAGGTCATAATAACGTCCATTGACCACTCGGATTACCATTGGCATTATGATTACGAATTGATCATGGTAATCAAAGGTGAGATTATTCTATCGGTATTACCAGAATTCTGCCTGATGCAGGAAGGAGACATTGCGTTAGTCAATAGCAAAGAGGTTCATGGCTTCCAGAATAACAACCAGGAGAATATATGTCTGATCGTGCAAATAAAAAATGAGTTCTTTGATTTAAGTGATGATAAAAACCAAGCCTATTATTTTTATTTAAATAGTGCCAAAGAGGCGGTAAAACCGAGAATTTCATACATACATCTTCAAAAAACACTTGCCAATATCGGCCTTGAGTCCGGCCATATGAAAAAGACAAGCAATCTTCGAATACAAGGACTTATCTATATGCTGATATCTGATTTATTTGATTATATCCCTCATGACATACAACAATTTGCCAACGAAGCAGTACAAAATACAGATTCTGAAGAGGTCTTAACGATCATCCGATTTATTGAGAACCATTTGACCCTGGACAACCTGACCGAGGAGCTGTGTAAATCCATTGGTATGAGTGAAAAGGGATTATACCGGTTCTTGAAATCAACCATTGATATGACCCTAAAGGAGCTGATTGATGTAACCCGGTTAAATCATGCGATTTATCTTTTGTCTTATACGGAAAAGGATAATTCGACCATAGCCAGTGAATGCGGCTTTTGCAATGATAATACTTTTTACCGGTGCTTCAAGAAAATGTATGGCATGACACCGCTGGCATATAAAAATAACACCGCAGGCGATAAGAAGCCGAAACGAATCAAAGAGGTACAGGGATATTTGGATTTTAGCAAGAGGGAAGCATTTCAGCTTCTTAGAAAATACATAGAAACAGAAGGAGGCTTATGTTTGGATGCATATGCACAGGATTGACAAAAAGTATAGATTAAGCTTTACGAATCGAGCGAAAGAAATCGTAAAGGGATTATCACTGGAGGAAAAAGTCTCCTTAATGAGCGGAAGAGTGTCCATGATTGAAATGCTTCGGAATTTCAGTGGTGAGATGCATTATAATTATATCCCTTATCCTGCTGGCGGCATTGAAAAAAAGCAGATACCGGAGATGAGGTTCTGTGACGGACCCCGTGGTGTGGTATGCGGAACAGGAAAAAGCACCTGTTATCCGGTTCCTATGCTAAGAGGGGCAAGCTTTGATACCGATCTTGAGGAAAGAATCGGACGGGCGATTGGCGAAGAAGTCAGAGCCTGGGACGGTAATTTATTTGCAGGAATATGTATCAATCTTCCCTACCATCCGGGATGGGGAAGGAGTCAGGAGACCTATGGAGAGGATTCCTGCCACTTAGGAAAGATGGGTTCTGCTCTGGTCCGGGGTGTCCAAGAAGAGAGTGTGATCCCGTGTATCAAACATTTTGCCTTTAATTCCATGGAAATTTCAAGATTTAAGGTAAATATAGAATGTGATAAAAGAACGGAGCGGGAGCGATACCTGCCGCATTTTAAGGAATGTATTGACAATGGAGCAGCCGCGGTCATGAGTTCCTACAATTTGTACCGCGGGAACCATTGCGGTCAAAACCGGTATCTATTAAAGGATGTATTAAAAGAGGAATGGGATTTTGATGGTTTTGTCATGAGTGATTTCGTATGGGGAATTACCGATACCGTACTGGCTGCAAACAGCGGACAGGATATGGAAATGTGCTGTACAAGCTTTTACGGCAGGAAGCTTATTGCGGCTGTGAGGGAAGGAAAGGTACCGGAGGAAAGAATTGATGAATCCGTCCTTCGCATCATCCGGACCCTGCTTGCCTATACCGAGGCGGATGACAGGGAATATCCGAAGGAATTGATCGGATGCAGGGAGCATATTGCGCTTGCACTGGAATCTGCGCAGAAGGGGATTACCTTATTAAAGAATAAGAACCATGTTCTTCCTATTAAAAGGAATCGTATCGAAAGTATTGTTGTATTAGGAAGGCTTGCCAATAAAGGGAATCTGGGAGATAACGGTTCCAGCAGAGTTTACCCTCCCTACGTCGTCAGTCCGCTGCAGGGGATCGCAAAGGTGGCAGGCGA
Source organism: Lachnospiraceae bacterium (assembly GCA_015057615.1). Taxonomy (GTDB): domain Bacteria; phylum Bacillota; class Clostridia; order Lachnospirales; family Lachnospiraceae; genus Mobilitalea. The sequence continues at coordinate 2,452 of SVEA01000152.1, forward strand.
TAAAAGAGTCATTTTCAATGACGGATCCGATATCCAGCATGCGAAGAGGTTGGCAAAAAAGGCGGATTATGTGGTGTTCGTAGCGGGCTATGACTGCAATGACGAAGGAGAGTACGTATCGAACGACCAGGCGGGCAATTATATGGATCCGATCGGCGGAGACCGGCATCAGTCCCTGGGGCTGCATCCGGATGAAATCCATTTGATTAGGGAAGTTGGCCCGGAGAATGAAAATTCGGTGGTAGTCCTGATTGGTGGAAGCATGATTATGATGGAGGAATGGAAGGATTATGTGAATGGAATCCTGATGGCTTACTACCCGGGGATGGAAGGAGGCACCGCAATCGGACAGATCCTGTTCGGGGATGTTAATCCAAGCGGCAAGCTGCCCTTTGTGATACCCGGAAAGGAAACAGACCTTCCCAAGGTAGACTGGGATACGGATCAGCAAAGATATGACTATTATCATGGATATACAAAATTGGATAAGGAAGCAAAAGAAGCCGCGTACCCGTATGGTTTTGGTTTATCCTATACGGAGTTTAAAGTCACTGAGGTACATTTTACTAAAAAAGGCGATGCGATAGAAGCAGAATGCTGTGTTAAAAATACAGGAGACCGTGCCGGGGCGCAAGTGATACAGTTCTATGCGGGATTTTCTCAATCTTCGATGGATCGTCCGGTCAAAGTTCTAAAGGGCTTTCAAAGAGTTGCTTTAAAGCCGGGTGAGAAAAAGAAGGTAACGATTATTACCCCGATTGAGCAATTGAAATGGTTCAACGAGAAGACAGATACATGGGAGCTGGAATCGATGGAATACGATCTGTACCTGGGTACCAGCAGTTCGGAGAAGGATCTTATTCGGGGGAAGCTTTCTCTTTAGGTAGTTCATATGAGGTATATGATACTCCGTAGAAGGAGTTTTATATAGGAAAGGAGATTTTTATTTACCGTTACATAGTTCTTATACTAGACAAAAAACGAATAGGAGGAAAATTTTATGACAAAAAAAAAGATAAGTTTGATTGCTATGTTACTGGTCAGCTGCATGGCATTTGCAGCATGTGGAGGTAAGGAAGATGATACGAAAGAGGGAGATGACAAGAAGACAACCGAGGAAAGTAGCAGCAAAGATGAAAGTAAGGATACGGCTGATACAGGAAAAACAGTCGAGGATTTAAAGCTTGGCTGCAATAACTTCATGAAGGGCATCTATTCGGTGGATATCCTGGAGAACGGTTTTGCGGAGACCTGTAAAGCATTGGGCATTGATACCATGATCGTAAATGATGAGGGAAAGGTCGAGAAAACCGTACAGAATGTGGATAATATGATTTCCGCGGGAGTGGACGGGATTGTGTTCTTTGGTATTTCGGAAACCTTGTTCCCCGTAGTTTCCCAAAAATGTGAGGATGCAAAGATACCCTTTGTCTGCTATGATCATATGCCTTCGGAAGAAAATCTGGAAATCCTTCTGGAAAATCCATATTTTAAAGGTGCTGTAGCAACGAAGGATTACGGAACCGGGCAGAACATCGGTGAGCATGCGGGTTCCAAGGGGCTGAAAAAAGCAATTGTTGTTACCGGAAAAAAGACGGACCCGACGCATTCCGCGAGAACGGAAGGATTCAAGGAAGCATTTGAAGCTGCAGGCGGTAAAGTGCTTGATATTGCATGGGATGCAAGTAACCTGTCCGATTCCAACGCAAAGGCAAATGACCTTCTTACGGCACATCCGGATGCAGACTGTGTATACGCTACCAATGGTGATTTTGGCAGTGGTACCATGCAGGCTATGGCACAGCATACCAACGTAAATGCGAAGCTCTATGTTACGGATCTGGATCCGGATGTCCTGACCGGCTTAAAGGACGGTACAATTTCAGCGGCAAACGGCGCACACTGGATCAATGTTGACTTTGCCACAACTCTGCTAGTGAATGCTTTGCTTGGTCATGAGTTAAAAACCGAGGATGGGAAGGCACCGATTCTCGTTGCACCAGTGATGGCTCTTCCGTCGGAAATGGTGGATCTTTATGATGAGTTCTGGATTAAGTCACAACCCTTCTCCGGTGAGGAGTTAAAGCAATTGGTTTCCGCCTGGAAGGAAGAGGTATCATTAAAAGATTATACGGATGTTCTAAAGGATTATACTGTGGAATCACGTTTGAAACAGAAAGAAAAGGAAGGTTTGATTACCGCTGAGGAACTGGAAGCAGTCGGTATTAAGTAATTTATTTTGGAAGGCTGCTGCCTGGCAGCAGTCCTCCAACAAGAGAAATTGGCAAACATAATAAGATGCATTATGTTCAGTCCATTTTATAGTAAGGAGCAGATTAAATGACAAACATAAAAATATCCAATAAAAAAGCAGGAGAAGACATGTCCGGTAAAAGCTTATTGTCCGGCAGAATCCGGCTCGCAATAATCATCCTACTGCCGTACCTGCTGCTACATATGGTTACCTCCGGGAAAATCCTTACCGTTTCTAATTTATCATCCGTATTTACAAATTCGGTTACTTCCATCTTCATGTCCTGGTGCTTCTGCTTCTTGTTTACAACAGGCATTACCGATCTGTCCGTAGGGGCGATCCTTATTCTTGCCGGTAATGTGGGTGGAATTTTTGCTGTAAATTGGAACCTGGGAACACCTGGGCTGCTACTGGGATCCATATTGGTATCCGTACTGCTGCTGGTCTTAAATACACTTTTACTGCAGGTCACGAAAATCCCTTCCTGGATCTTTGGCTTAGGTGCCGCCATGGTATATGAAGCGATTGCTATGCTTTACGGTTCCCATCAGATCTCCCAGGGGAAGCAGGTCGTATCCCTTGGAAATACGGCAAGGGCAATCGGAAGGACTCCATGGAATTTGGTACTCACAGGGATTGGATTAGTGGCTGCGTACCTGCTGTTCAATAAAACATCCATCGGCTATCATATCCGGGCGCTCGGAAGTAACCGAAGGGTTGCCGAGATGATGGGGATTAATGTGAGAAAAACGCTGCTCCATGCTGCGGTCTTAGGCGGTATTTTCCTCGGGCTTGCAGGTGCCGTCAATGAAAGCTATGCAAGCAGAGTGATGCCGGTTACCGGGTTAAGCAGCGTATCGTTGATTTTTACAGCACTCGCCGGATTTTTACTTGCCGGAAGCCTGAATAAATATATGAATTTAACCCTTTCCATCGTGATCGGAATCTTCATCATTACATCCCTGTTTAATGTGCTGACGATCCTTGGGGTACCTTCGGGAACCTGGCAGCAGACTGTTATGGGATTAACCGTTATTATCAGCGGGATTGCTTCGCAAAGAAAAAATAAAGGAGTTGTGAAATAAGGTGAAAAACATTCTCTTTCAAGTAAACAAGGTAAATAAAAGCTTTGGGATCACGAGGGCAAACCATAATGTCTGCCTGGAAATCAACAGCGGCGAAGTACACGGATTAATCGGTGAGAATGGTTCGGGAAAATCCACCTTGATTTCAATGATTTCCGGCATGGCAGAAAAGGACAGCGGAGAGATGTTCCTGGCAGGCAATCCCTATGAACCGAGCTCCCCTGTTTCTGCGCTGGAGGCACGTATTGGAACGGTTGTACAGGAGCTGGGGCTGGTCGATGGCTTATCTGTGGCAGCCAACCTATTCTTAGGAAGAATGGAGCAATTCAAGAAATGGAGGGTAATCGATAATGCCGCTTTATATTACGAGGCGGAGGCGGTATTTAAGAAATGGAATTTACCAGAAATTAATCCGAAAACGATCGTAGGTACCTTGACCGTAGAACAGAAAAAGATTGTGGAGCTGGCGAGAGCACTCTCCATCGATCCTGATCTTTTGATCCTCGATGAGATTACGGCAGCCTTATCCTATAATACGAGAAAAATACTGTTCGATATTATTGACGAGCTGAAAGCAAAGAATAAATCCGTTCTGATTGTGACACATGATATTGAGGAAATGTTACATCTGAGTGATGAAATCACCGTACTGCGGGATGGGGAAAATGTTGCTGTAAAGCGGGCCGATGAGCTGACCGAGTCCTCCCTAAAGCAATTGATGGTAGGAAGGGAATTAAACGGAGAATACTACCGGGTTGATTCCGAGGATAATTTTGCAAATGAGGTTGTGCTAAAGGTAAAAAACATATCGGACGGAACACATTTTTCGGAGGTCTCATTTGATTTACACCGAGGAGAAATCATCGGGTTATGCGGACTAAGTGATGCCGGCATCCATGAAGTTGCGGAAGCGGTCTTTGGTGTCCGGCCAGTCGTCTCAGGGGAAATTCTCCTGTATGAAAAAAACAAGAAAATTGATAAGGCATCCATGGCAATGGAGTTGGGAATGGGGTATGTACCAAAGGACAGGGATAAGCAGGCACTGATGGTAAGCGACAGTATCGAGAATAATGTGACCTTGTCCATGATCGATATGATGAAGGGACCTCTCGGCTTTTTGAAGCCGTCGAAGATCCATGCGGTTGGAAAAAAGGTAATCAAGGACTATAAGGTGGTCGCAGTGAATGAGAAGGTACCTCTTGCCTCTCTCAGCGGTGGCAACCGGCAGAAGGTAAACTTAGGGAGATGGCTGCTGCAGAATAAGGATATCCTGATTCTGGATTCACCGACCCGCGGAGTAGACGTAGGGGTAAAGGCTTATATTTATGACATTATGAAAAAACTGAAAAAGCAAGGGGTTTCCATCCTGTTGGTTTCCGATGAACTACCGGAAATTATCGGGCTTTCGGATACGGTATATGTATTTAAGAACCGTAAGATCGAGAAAATGTTCCGTCGAAGCGAAGGGTTGACGGAGGAAAAGATTATTGAGGTGATGCTATGATGAAAAAGAAGATTAATCTGGAACTGGTTTTACCCTTTGCATTCTTAATGGTACTATTTCTAATATTTTCAATCATGAACGGAAAAGCATTTTTTAGTATACATAATATAAATACTATTATTGATACGATGATTCCTCTGTGTATCGGCGGCTATGGCATGGTATTTGTCATATCGCAGGGATCCATTGATATGTCATCCGGATCCAACCTGGCATTCTCTGCCACCCTGGGAGCAATTCTTGCCCAGTGGCTGGGAAGCTTTACCCTGCTGCCTCTGTGCATCCTTATCGGTGCTGTGGTAGGCTTGATCAACGGCTTTTTAGTCAGCCGGTTTAAAGTAAGCTCCATGATGGTGACGCTGGCGCAGCTGATTATATTAAGATCCCTGGTGGTTGTCCTAAGTAACGGCGATGTGATCTTTGTGAAGCCTTCTATCTTAAAGCTCAACCGCTGGGGAGCGAAGAGCTTGATTTTCATTCTTGCTACGGTTGCAGCAATCTATCTTTTTGAATTCTCGAAGATGGGATTTGCTTCAAAATCCATGGGAGAAAACGAGGTTGTCTGCAGCTATGTCGGCTTAAAAACCAAGTGGATCAAGACCCTGGCATTTATGATATCCGGTGCTTTTGCAGGACTTGCGGCCATTATGACCGTTGCCAGAATCGGCGGTGTGGATCCCAATATGGGTTCCTCCTTTGAGCTGCAGGTCATGCTGGCGGTATTCGTCGGCGGCGTGCCGGTAAGCGGCGGAAGTAAAAGCGGAATCTATAAAATTATCATCGGTGCCTTGCTCTTTAGCATTTTACAGAGCGGATTGGTCCTTTCCGATGTAAGCTCTGAGATGGTTGAGCTGATCCAGGGACTCTTACTCCTCATTATGGTTGGTGTGATATTAAAGGCGAATAAAATGACAACAGCAAAAACATTGAAAGAATAAAGGAGGCATATTATGTTTAATTTAAAGAAAGACAGACTGAAATTTACCGATAAGGCAAAACAAATCGTAGAGCAGATGAGCTTGGAGGAAAAGGTTTATCTGATGAGCGGCAGAATCAATCCTTTTGATATGGGGGATGCGTTTAATCATCCTTCTGCTGACAACCATTATAATGTATTTCCGTATCCGGCGGGCGGCAATGAGCGGCTTGCTATACCGGAGATGAAGTTCTGCGACGGCCCCAGAGGGGTTGTCTGCCACAGAGCTACCTGCTTCCCTGTTACCATGGCAAGAGGTGCGACCTTTGACGAGAAGCTCGAGGAACAGGTCGGGGAAGCAATCGCAAGGGAGATCCGTGCCTTTGGCGGTAACTTCTTCGGCGGGGTATGTATCAATCTTCCGTATAATCCCGGCTGGGGAAGAAGCCAGGAGGTATACGGTGAGGATACCTTCCATTTAGGAAGGATGGGTTCCGCCCTGGTAAAGGGCGTCCAAAAGCATAACGTCATCGCCTGCATCAAGCACTATGCTTTTAACAGCATGGAAAATGCCCGGTTTACCGTCAGTGTGGATGCAACGAAACGAACAGAAAGGGAGATCTATCTGCGTCATTTCAAGGATTGTATCGACGCCGGTGCAGCTTCCGTCATGAGCTCCTATAACCGGTACCAGGAGGTTTACTGTGGAGAAAACCATTATCTTCTCCGGGATGTATTAAAGGGAGAATGGGATTTTGACGGCTTTGTGGTAAGTGACTTCGTATGGGGAACCAAGAGTACGGTAGATGCTGCCAATAATGGCTTGGATATTGAAATGTGCAATACGAATTATTACGGGGACAAATTAGTCCAGGCAGTTAAAGAGAAGAAAGTAAGGGAAGAAGTTATTGATGATGCGGCAATCCGGATCGTAAGGACTTTACTTGCCGCTGCCGAATCAGAGGATCCGGAAACCTATGATCCTTCCGTTATCAGCTGTAATGCGCACATCCGCCTGGCAAAAAAGGTTGCGGAGGAAGCGATGACCCTAATTAAGAATGAGAATGGGGTACTTCCTTTAAATAAGAAAACCGAACATATCTTGGTACTTGGTAAGCTTGCGAATGTAGAAAATATTGGTGACCATGGCTCCAGTCGTGTATTTCCTTATTATACGGTAACTCCGCTGCAGGGTATCATAGATATAGCAGGGGAAAGCAGAGTAACCTACTATGCAGGAGACGATATACAGAAAGCCGCCGAGCTGGCAAAGGATGCCGATGCGGTGATTATGGTAGCCGGATATAACCATGATGATGAAGGAGAATACGTTACTCCTACCGATGAGATGAAATTAGATAAACCAATGGGAGGAGATAGAAGAAACCTTGGCCTGCATCATCATGAGGTAGAACTGATCAATGCAGTCGGCAAGGTCAATAAAAACAATGCGGTGGTATTGATTGGCGGGAATATGATCCTCATCGATGATTTTAAGGATTCGGCTTCCGCTATCCTAATGGCTTACTATCCGGGGATGGAAGGCGGTACGGTAATCGCTGAAACCCTGTTTGGAGACAACAATCCGGGAGGCAAATTACCATTTGCCATTGTCCGGGAGGGAAAGGATCTACCAGGGGTAGATTGGGATGCTAAGGAAATCGTTTATGATTATTACCATGGCTATGCAAGACTTGAGAAAAACAAGATTGCTCCTTCCGTACCGTATGGATTTGGATTGAGCTATACCAAATTTGTCATCGGAAGTCCAAGCTGTATGGCAGACCGGGATACGGTTACGGCAGAGGTGCAGGTAACCAATACCGGCGACAGGGTAGGAGATGAGGTCATCCAGCTCTATATCGGGAAAGAGGACTCTGTAGTTGACCGGCCGGTGAAGGCATTGAAGGGCTTTGCGCGTGTCACCTTACAGCCAGGTGAAACCAAAACGGTTACAATATCCTGTCCGGTAGAAAAACTGGAATACTACAGTGAAGATGAGAAGGGCTGGAAGCTGGAGAAAGGGAAGTACCAGGCTTATATCGGAAACTGCTGTAGTGATTCGTACCTTCAGAAATTAGAAGTTGAAATTTAAACACCATTTGTTTTGTCTTTACTAACACCGGGCTTAACCGGCACAAGATGGTTGGTATATCCCCATATAACATAGATGAATCGAAAGCCACAGCCCGGCATTCTTGTCCGACTGTGGCTTTCGGTTTGAAATAAGCTTTTGTAAGTTTAAGCTATACCGAGTTCTTCGGCAATATTAACCGGCATTCTCTTTTGGCTTGTTTATATGAATAAGGAAGATTAGTCCTGTTAGGATACCAACAATACTCACAACCTGCGCAATACGTAACGATCCCAGCATTAAACTGTCGGTTCTAAGTCCTTCGATCCAAAGACGGCCGAAAGAATAACCGATAAGATAAAGACAGAAGATGGTTCCGGGGCGTTCTGAATATCTATTCCAGAGAAGAAGCAATAGAATAAAGATCATCATATTCCATAAAAATTCGTATAAAAAGGTAGGATGATAGTATGCGCCGTTTATAAACATACCCTTTTGAATAAAGCTTGGAAAATGGCTAATATAAGCCTTACTTACCTCACCACCGTGTGCCTCCTGATTAAAAAAGTTGCCCCAACGGCCCAATCCCTGTCCTATAAGAAGTGCCGGTCCGCTACAATCCATGATATGTCCAAAAGGAAGCTCTTTTCGTTTGCAATAGATTGCTCCGACAAGGACTGCCATAATTAAACCTCCATGAAAGGCAAGCCCTCCATCCCGAATCATTATAATTTCACCCAGATTCCTGCTGCGATAGTAATCCCAACGAAAAAGAACATAATATAGACGTGCACCTATAATTCCAAAAGGTAAGCTCACAATTACTACATCCAATAGTTCTTCATATGAAAATTTATTCCGTTTTTTTGCAAGAAGTGAAGCGGTCAATACTCCTAAGACAATCCCGAGACCTGCTATAATACCATACCAATAAACATCAATATTGAAAATGGAAAAAGCTACCCGATTCATTCTATACTCCTTATCTACGTTTGTTTTTTAATTTATAATTATTATCCATTATATAACTATATTCTGAAGAAATCTATTGTAATAAAATATTTGCTTACTGCATATCTCTATAGAAACCATAGCCTTCCCCCGATGCCAATAAATACAATAAGTTACTGATTGGAAGGAGCAACATTATTTATGATATGAGTGACAAAAGCCAAGGCTGAACGGTAACCCAATTCCGCAATTTCACGAAATAATTTATTGACAAATTATGTACGATATGATAGTATAACTGAGTGTGCCGCACAACGAGGTAAAAGTTCTATGTTTTATAAAAAATAGACACCGAAGTTGGCGAGTAATGATAATAGGAGGTGCCGTATGTACGCAATTATTGCAACTGGTGGAAAACAGTACAAGGTAGCGGAAGGCGATATCATTAAAGTAGAAAAGCTTGGTGCAGAAGCAGGAGCAACGGTAACGTTCGACCAAGTACTTGCAGTTAACAATGGTAAGTTAGTAGTAGGAAATCCTACGGTAGCAAAAGCTAATGTATCTGCAACTGTTGTAGAAGAAGGCAAGAACAAGAAAGTTATTGTCTACAGATACAAGAGCAAAACTGGATATCACAAGAAGAATGGTCACAGACAGCCTTATACAAAGGTTAAAATTGAAAAAATCAATGCTAAGGAAATGTGATATGATAAAAGTATCCATTTATAAAAATGCAGACAACTTGATTACAGGGGTTTCACTATCCGGTCATGCAGATTATTCGGAATACGGTAGTGATGTGGTATGTGCCGCAGTTTCCGCCTTAGTAATCAATACAATAAATTCTATTGAGAATTTTACCTCTGATAAGTTCCGCTTGGAGCAGGATGAGAAAAAAGGTTTTATAGAATTCCATGTGGTTTCACCGATCAGTAATTATGCAAGCTTATTGCTGAATTCCCTGGTTCTCGGATTACAAGGGATTGAAGAGGAATATACGGACAAGTACATTCGAATTACTTCGGCCAAATCACAGTAACCTTATAAAGATAGTTGATTTAGAGTTTAGGAGGTGTAGAATATGTTAAGAATGAACCTTCAATTTTTCGCTCATAAAAAGGGAATGGGTTCTACCAAGAACGGTAGAGATTCCGAGTCCAAGAGATTGGGTGCGAAAAGAGCAGACGGACAATTTGTTCTTGCAGGAAATATTCTTTACAGACAGCGCGGTACGAAGATCCATCCCGGATTAAACGTAGGACGCGGTGGCGATGATACATTATTTGCTTTAGTAGATGGTGTCGTTAGATTCGAAAGAATGGGAAAAGACAAGAAGAAAGCATGTGTTTACCCGGTAGAATCAAAATAATTAAAGCCATTCGTTAATAACCCCAAATTCTCGAGTGATCCTGGATTTGGGGTTTTAATTTTGATTTTTTATCGTGGTTGTATTTACCATTGTTTTCGGTTATACTATCCACGTGAAGCAGATTAGTCAATGCATATAGGAGTATTTTCCTGAGCTTGCTCGGGGAAATACTCATGTATGCATTGATAAGTGCAACGTGAACGAGAGAACGAAGTTCTCGAGTTCTAATCTGCTTCAGGCATAGAAGTAACGAGCATATAGGAGTATTTTCCTGAGCTTGCTCGGGGAAATACTCGTGTATGCATTGATAAGTGCAACGTGAACGAGAGAACGAAGTTCTCGAGT
>SVEA01000153.1 GCA_015057615.1 Lachnospiraceae bacterium
TCCAGCTTTCTATTTACTCGATCTTAATCTTAAATACCACCGGATATTCGGAACGAATACCGCTTGTATTGATTTCAAGAGCCTCCTGTGTTCGATTCCAGTTAATTGCAGCATCCGAAAAACCTAGTACAGAAACCTCTCATATAATACCAGGAATAGAGGCAGTTTTAAATCTATTCATAAGGATTGTTAATTCCGGATATTTCTGTTGCTTCATATCCTTTTAATATCTTCCACGAAGCATTTGCAAGTACATCATTTAAAACCTCAATTTCGTATGTAGCATCACCATAAGAAAATCTTGTACTACTATGTTCTATTTTATGAGAGGTTCCATCTGATAAAGTAATCCAAAGTACTATAAAGTAATCTCCTGCAGGTATTTCTGTAGCATTATCAAAATATCCTTTAAAACTAATATCATTATCAATGCATTCCATAATTGCTTGAATATCGCTTTGTTCTTCGATGTAATAGCATAGATTTGTTTCTTCGCCTATCTTACTACGATCCATAATATATGTAATTGAAACAATATCTTCTATTGAAAAATCAAATGGATCATAATCATACCATTCTATTTTGGTTTCTTGAATATTGTCTGATTTGCTATCCCTACTTCTACTATTTAGGTGACATAATATACAGACAATTCCAACTCCAATTATAACCATAATACTCACAACGCCAATATATTTCTTACTTAACATAGAGCCTCCTTGTTATAAGAAGTTGTAAGCAATCCTGTATTATATTTATTTCCAGTTATATATAGCCCCATTAAAGCTGTAAAATATGCCCGCATTTACCCAAATATAATATTCTGATGAACCTAAGCTTACTGAAAAACTAGGTGTATCGCCCCACGAATTCACAAAATAATAATACTTACCATATTGTTCAGAATCTGTATATCCATTCAATACCGTAGCATGAACACCTCTAGTAGATGTCCATTCGTGGTAAATAGGCCGATTATTATCAATTTCATTTTTAATTGTACTCATTCCCATTAAAGATGAAGTTTCATATAAATTATTAAAAGACCAAATACTACTTGCATAACTTCTTACTTGCCATTTATATGCTCCTTCATCTCTATAGTCGCCATTTATTCCATAGCATACAATTGATGGATCTAACATAGCGTTTCTTACATAATTAATAATGGAAGCAGTAGAACAATATGCACACCACCCCCATGAATATTGATTAAATCCTATAACATTTAGCATGTTTTGAGTTGAAGATGTAGGATTAAAGGATATTATTTCTCCTTGATATTTTTTATTAATATCATATTTGGTTGCCTTGACTTTAGATAACTTTTTATTTGACTTTTTTTCTTTATCAAAATCTTTTTTCATTTTTTCTGTATCTACTGAATTTTGTTTCTCTGTATCACCTGTCTCGATAATAATAATTTTTTCTTCATTCACTGCCCATATATTTGCGGTTTCATCACTAACCATAAAGTATGGACTTGTCTCGGTTTCACTCTGTATTATAGATAAAGTGTTATTAAGCAAACCCCTATTAAATGATGAATAATATTCTTCATCTTCCTCATTAAAAAAAACTTCATATGTACCATAAACATCACCTGTATAATCTATTACAAAAAAACAATATCCTTCCGATTTAGTCAGCACATTATTAATATAATGATAAAACCGGAAAGGGGAGCCCAAATAAAACGCCTGAAAACCATCTACTTCTAAATTTAGTTGATTAATAAAATCACTCTGCGCATATGTAATAATATGTTGTGGAACCTCTTCAGTATAAACGCCTAATACTGTGTTATCATCTAGAGTATCCGCTTTTACTTCGTTGTTTTTTAGGGGTAAAACGATTAAACTTAACATAATGGCTGTTGCAATTATTTTTTTCATTTTCACATATCACCTTTCATTTAATATAAATTCGCTTTGTATTATTTCAGGTATTTTTCCGCTGAGGGTTGTTGTTTCACTACTGTTATAGACACCGTCTGCAATTAACATAGTTGTATTATCCTGTTTCTCAAGTTCCTCTACCGTTTCTTTACAAAAGTTGTTATCACTGTGGTATTTACATCTTAATTATAGCTCGTTATGATGGAACCTTCTTCATAGGTGGTTTTAATGAGATTACCAACATAGCCCTAGGTTGTCCTTTCCTGCTTTTCTACGATAGGTAGTATCAGGGCCATTAAGGTTTTGTATACTGCCGGTATTAATTTATCTTCAGCTGTTGTTTCTGTCAATTCCTTAATTACACGGCGAAAAAGCTGGTATTCAGGCAGTTAGAAGTAAGCGTCACTAAGTTCATTAATAAGTGTAGAGATTATTCGGGTGGAAACCAGCATTACTGCTGTACAATAACAACACAAAAAAACATTTCTCATTGATTGAAGGGAAAATAATATTAGAGAACTTTTGCCCGAACTTCTTGGTTGGTTCATCTAAGTTTAAAAATCTATCATCCAATTATTAGTTGTTGATTAGTTTAATGTAAATGCCATTATTATGTACTTCTTCTATCATTTATGATAATTTTTATTTGCCATAATTTACGATATGTTGGGAATAGCACAGTCATTATTGAGTATAAATGCTTTTAACACCCTAATCAAATATCAAATTATAGTATTAAATATCATACTCTTTGTAGACTTGGTTTGTTTTTTTATATGATTTTTCTCACTTCTTACAATTTCTTCTCTAAAATGAAACTAAGAATAAGAATGAACATCCCCCCTAATATTAATGTTATATTAGTAAAAGCAAATTCCACTACATTGTTTTGATAAAATCCTTGTAATAAGGTTTATATTCTCTTTCTTGTCTAGTAACCTCATTGCTAAAAAATGAGGTTATATTAGCATTATCATGTCCTATGCCATTAATGTTTAGTCCTGAAGGATTACCTTTCATAGAAATCAAGAAACCAATAATAAGTAAAGTAATACCTTCGTAAGTAAGAATATTCCATATATCATTATTAAATCTAGATGAAATAATAAGTGCAATTATAAAACCTATAACAAGATAAATAATACTAAATATTAATAGTTTAGTAACCACCTTCATGTATCTTCTAATTTTTTGTTTTTGCATATATCTCCATTCCATACTAATGGTGTTAGCATATAAGTGTGGACACGAAAAGTTTAACACGATAAAATATATATACAATGAAAGGTGCGTGTTAAACAATGTCCAAAAATGGTACCCGTTATACGGAAGATTTAAACAACAGATTGTTGATTTGTACAAATCAGGAAGCTCGGTAGCTTACCTGAGCAGTGAGTATGGTGTGGCAACAGTAACGATATATAAATGGATTAAACAATTAACTCCAGTTAAGATCTCAGACAATGAAGAAATGACAGCTAAGGATTACCAAGCAATGAAAAAACGCATTGCAGAGCTTGAGATGGAGAATGAAATATTAAAAAAAGCTACCGCCATATTCGCAAGAAAACGATAAAAGAAGTCGTTACTTTTATTGAAAACTACAAATCTAAATATCACAATTAATAAAAGTATACATTAACCAGACAAAGGGATTAAACCAATGAATACATGTAACTAATATTGATATAATCTTCCAAAACGAATCCATTTTTTAATATGGACCATCTCATGCGAAAGCACATATTTTAGCTGTTTTTAATTTTGATAATTTATATTTTTAGGAAGGACTATTTTGGGTTTCCAAATACCAAAAGTGATGGGAGTTGTAATTTTATCCGATATCATAACACTTACTTTACGTTTTAATTTCTGTTCTCTCATCCATTCACTTACCGTTATATCATCTCTAATTGGAAGTGCTTCCCTCAAAAAATTATAGCTCTTTATATATTCTTTGAGAAATATAATAAATTAAATACCAAAACCAATAATCCAAAACCAAAGAAATGGATTAATATATTGAGTTACTGATTCTGAAAACTTATTACTAACATTCCCAACTTGATATATAGTATTAGAATTTAAAGTCTGCTTATTTATTAAATCTTTTGTAGCCATACTTGTTATATCAAAATTTTTATTCCAGCTATTAAAATTAAAATCAATGAATAGTATGGAAAAAGGTATAAGTAAACGTATTATACCCATATCCCCCTCCTAATCAGATTAAAGAATTTATAAATCATATTTTCTCGATTTATATTCCTATATACTTCCTTCATTGATGTTTTATAATGTTTTCATATATTCCCGTAAAATCGTGATCTCTTCTTTGGATAGATAATCATTGCTTATAAATGTAGCAAATAACTTTTCAACCGAACCTCCAAACAAACGTTCAACAAGTTCTGTTGCTTCATATCTTTGAATTTCTTCTCTACTGATCATAGCTCTACACATAAAATTTGGTTCATATCTTTTTATTGCTCCTTTATTTATACATTTTTTTATAACAGTGTAAGTAGTATTTCTGTTCCATCCAATTTCTTCCTTTAATATTCTAGCAATTTTTCCTGCTGAAAAATCTCCATATCTCCACAAAACATCCATAACTTTAATTTCTGAATCAAATAATTTCATTATTTTAATAACTCCTATAAATGACTACTGCAATAGTCATCTTGATTTAATATTAGCACTTTAGTAAATTTATGTCAATTACATTTCCAAAATTTTTCTTTTATCGATATAATTTTAATTCTGCGGCGAATCTCATGCTTTAGACCTGCTTGGCAGCTTACTTGCCTTTGTAAAGGTTTTTGTGTATATGCTAATCTAATATTAGGTCATCCGCTCACTGAAATCTAGGTCACTTCTTATAAAAATATGTTATCCTTTTAGCATAAGCTGAAAGGAGGACTCTGATATGAAAACAGCAGTTTGGAAAGGACTATCCACTTTCTGTCTCAGACCAATCTTTGTGAATTGGAAGTATCTGCGCGATACAGTAGTTTTCACATCATCTGTGGGAGACACGCGTACGGAAACTATATCTGTGTTCCTAATTGGGGTATTGGAACAGAACTAGCCAGACTTTGTGACAGCTTTTGGAATTTGGAGAGACTGGCCACCTACTATTCGGAGTTGCCCATGGTCGATGCTATCAGCATTGTTGATGCACTAGCGGCAATAAGTGAATATGTATCTCTATAGAAAGAAGCAGGGAAAACCTGCTTCTTTTATAGCTCAATTAATTTGCGTCGTTTTCAAACCAGTTCGAATAATCTGCAGAAACTGTAGCCGATAAAGTGATAATCACAGATGTCCCCCCGAATTCAGGTTAAAATAAGGTGTCGATTGGCGGAGTATCTAATTTGACAGACAACAGTTTATGTATAAATCATTTTCATCCATTGCTTTCTTTATGTAGGATAGATAAATGAGTACAACAAACTGGATAAACAGCTTTCCTTCCAGATTTTCCTCCGAGGCAACAGATTCCCTTCGCATATTTAACCGCTCTTTCAGATTGCCAAATGCTTTTTCTATGACGTCCCTTGAACGGTATGTCCTTAGCGCATCTATAGGATCTTTGATTTCATTTGAAAGAAGTACAAAATATCCACTGTTCAATGCGTTATCAATGGCTTCTTGTTTTGGAGTGATTCTCAGTCCCCTGACGGGTGTTTTATGTTGTTCAAAATATTTTTCATACTGTTGGATTGGCTTTCCTGGGGCAGAAGAGATTATATTTCTTCATAAAGCGGCTAATCTTTTTCTGGTTCATCCGTAGCCCATTATGAAGTAGCTGCATATATATTCCATGTCTTCCCTTGTCAATTGTTATCACACTGTGTCATTTCTTGGATGAGTTTGAATTTTTCTTCTGGCGCTGATCTCGTTTTTCCTTCCATTCTGTTTGTCTGTTTAAATTCGATTTTTTAAATATTCCTGCTCTAGATATTTAACTTTATGTTTAAGACGATCTAATTTTCTTCAGTAGAAAGTTCTTTTATAGCAGCCCTTCCTGAATTTCCTTTTCTTTTATCCGCCAATCCTACAGACCGCATTTTTTCAATCTTTCTGTAAGGTTATGGATTTCGCTCCCTCCATAAGACTTTAAGATCAAATCCTGCATCATATACGATCGTAGGCATTTTTCCATTGTTATATTCGTTTATAAAGAATCCCCTAAATAGTTGAAATACTTACATTTTCTACATATGGATTTTCTTGTAGCTTTTTAATTTCTACTTCTGTAAAGTGTTTTGCCAATTGTCTCCTTATCTATACCTATGGACAATTATAACGCAAAATAGACCCTTAGAAGAACGGTTTTTTTAATACTGTCCATCTTAGGGTCCATTTTAGCAAACCAGAGCATTCTTTTTTACATATATTTCTACAAATCTATTTCTATATATTATTCCAGCTTTCTATTTACTCGATCTTAATCTTAAATACCACCGGATATTCGGAACGAATACCGCTTGTATTGATTTCAAGAGCCTCCTGTGTTCGATTCCAGTTAATTGCA
>SVEA01000154.1 GCA_015057615.1 Lachnospiraceae bacterium
ACTAACATGAGGTAGCCCTGGTTGAACAATAACAGAAGCTGTATTTAAATGCGGCAGCGCAAAATATCCACGCGCATCTCCAGTTGAACAATAACAGAAGCTGTATTTAAATCAATTATTTTTACGGTGAAATACGGTCGGTTTGTCGGTTGAACAATAACAGAAGCTGTATTTAAATCTGTTCCTCCTATACCGTCAGCCAATCCGTAATGGTTGAACAATAACAGAAGCTGTATTTAAATGTGATAGGTAAGGCTGGGAATGCAGTAGTACTAAAGTTGAACAATAACAGAAGCTGTATTTAAATATATCAATCATCCTATCTATATAAGGGGTGTGTAGGTTGAATAATAACAGAAGCTGTATTTAAATGATCTGACGATAAGCCGATTGTTTGGCCGGAGGTAAGTTGAACAATAACAGAAGCTGTATTTAAATTCTATAAACGTAAACGGTAAATACTCGGTACCTTGCACCTAGTTAGTTTTTTGAGGTAATACTTCAGAACTTAAAAAACTATTGGTTTTTCGGAGGTACCTAGTCTATGGATAAAATCACTCATGAAATGCGGATGGCCTAGTGGACTTCCATTATCCACGAATGCAATAATAGCGGAATGCTATAATATTGACGAGAGACAACTTTATTATTGGTAGCGTCGTATTAGAAATGAGGTCTTACAAAGAATTAAAGCCTTCCATTTCTTCCGACTTGATTATATGCTTTTACAATGGATTTATCAAGGATATATGTTAATTATTTCCTGCCTGTAATTCCTTTGTTTTCCTGATGCTTCCCATGGATTACCTATTGAAGAAGGAGCATTGTGCCTTTTCAATTGATGAAAATTTATAATTTATCATAACTATTGACTATTGAATAGTAGTATGCTACTCTTTGCATATACTACTGTTCATAACCCAGTAGTGCATCAAAAGATAAGGTGGGAGGATGAGTATGAAAGAGATAACAACCAGAAAGGATTTTTTAAAACAGCTCAAAAGAAAGCTGCGTTTCGAGTATCCGAAGGAGGATGTATCTAGTGTATTAAGCGATTATGAGGAGTTTTTTGCCATAGAAGCGGCGCAGGGAAAATCAGAAAGTGAAATCTGCGCAGCACTGGGAGATCCGGTTGCGATCGTGCAAAGCTTAACGCTGGAAATGCAATCGCACAAGGGATTTGGCAATAAAATATTTACGAGAAGAACAATTTTACGAAGTATTAATGTTGTAATTATCTGCTGTACAATCATGAATATCTTGTACAAATTAAGTCGTGATTATGGTGCATCGATGCTGATGAATTTGTTGATATCTTTTCCTGTTATAGCCTTATTTTTGTGGATGGCGTTAAGAGAGCCGGATTACAATTTAGTAAAAACTTCGGATACAAAAAGTGACCTATGGAAAGCCGGAGGAGCCCATCTGATCTGCTTTTGTATGGTTCTATTCCTATTCTTTTTTGTAAATAATATAGTAACAAGTAAGGAATATCTTTTGTTTTATATAAAGTATGAGCAAATCGGAAAATTTGTTGTTAGCATTCTGCGTTTTTCAATTGTTATTCTGTGTGGTATAATCGTATTTGCTTTCTATCAATTTAAAAGAAATCCCATTCTCTATTATAGTGTAATTTGTCACGTTCTTGGTGCGGTAGCAATGATATTATATTACATAAATGTATTGCACTCGCTGGCGGATCTGCATACGTATTCTGATAGAATTATGAAAAGCGGATTCTTATATTTAGAGTCAATGGCTATGATTGCTTTATTGTTTATCTTGTCACATAAAAAGGAGCGATGCAAGTGGATGCTCAACTAAAGAAAGGAATTTTGGAAATGTGTATCCTTTATACCATACAGCAGAAAGAAATGTATGGCTATGACGTTATGAAGTATATGAGCACATTTTTTCCGGAAGTGAATGAAAGCACAATTTATGCTATCTTAAGAAGATTAAATAAGGAAGGGCTGACGGAAAGCTATTACGGGCAGGTTTCCAATGGACCGAAGAGAAAATACTATCGAATTCTTGAGAAGGGAAGAGAAAGCTTAAAAGAAAGTATTGCAGACTGGAATAATATATTGGCTATTGTAAAGGAAATCGGTATCGAGTAAGAAAAAGTATGAAGAACATAGAGAAAACCAGGTGTAAAGGATTCCGTTTTGTTATCCTTGTGAAACATGCGAAGTACCACACTGCGGACAGCAGAAAATATACGGTTAAGAAGTAAACGGTTTTGAAGGAAAAGGACGAAGTTCTTCTTCAATAGTAAAAACGCTTTTTTGTTTCCCTAAAAACTAATTAAAAGATTATTGATTTTATCATCAGCCAAAGAATTAATAGCCAGATCAGTATGATGGGAAGTGCATAGTACCATTTCTTTGGCTTTTCGTTCTGCCACATTCCTTCGGCTTCTTTCCGATAGCGGTCAAAAGTATCTTTGGGGATTAACTTGATCGTCAGCGCGATGAGTGCAGGTAATAAAATCACATCATCCAGATATCCGAGGACGGGAATAAAGTCCGGAACCAGGTCGATCGGCGATAGAGCGTAGGCAACTGTAATACCAGCAAGTATTTTAGTAATCAGAGGAGCTTTCTCGCTTTTTAAGTATAAAAACAATGCAGGAATATCTGTTTTTAATTGTTTTACTTTTTCTTTTAAAGTCATAATTGTTTAACCATCCTTTTGGGTAGAACTTTACAGCAGTTTACTTTTATTAACTGCCAATTTGCAATAATCGTTGATTGTGAATGTGCTCATGCAAGCGATGTGATATGGAAAGCACGGTTCTGCCTTGACAGGCACGATCCAGTGCTTTCAAAATTCTGCGTTCCGTATCGCTGTCAAGATTTGCTGTAATTTCATCCAATAGTAGAATTTCAGGGGAGGCAGCTATTGCTCGGGCTATGGAAAGAAGCCCTAATTGCCCCTGTGAAAAGGCAGCTTTTCCCATAGGTGTATCATAGCCATCCTCAAGTTCCAAAATACTTTCGTGGAGTCCCACAAGCCTTGCCGCATCCTCTACCTGCTTCTGGCTGATAGAAGGATCAAATAAAGTAATCTGATCCGCTACTGTGCCTGATATCGAATGAAATGACTGCTCCACATAGCCGAACAGCCTTCTCTTTTTAGAATCGGGGATTTTGGCTGCATCCACACCGTTCACAAGCACACGACCCTCATCGGGATTATATAGTCCCAACAGTAAACGAAATATGGTGCTTTTACCCGCACCTGTCCTGCCAACAAGGGTGACTGACTCGCCCCTTTCCACCGTAAAGCAAAGGTCAATGAACAAGGCGTTTTCGTTGTCATATCGAAACCCCACATGGTCAAAGCTAATACAAGGTTTGGTACATTGTATAAACATTTTACCAGTGATAGATTTGTCTGTTTCCTCCCGCTCAGGCTCCTGTAAAAATTCGTTGATTCTCTTTACCCCTGCAACAGCGGATTGTATATTCTGAATCTCCATACCTATACTTTCCAATGGTTCAAACACTTTGCTAACATAAGCGATTATAGCCACTGCTGTACCGACGGTAATTCCAAAAAACTGCTGTACCTGCCCGCTGGCAGCGGCACATATCATCATTACTGCAATAACGCAGGAGCTGATGAAGATAACAATGGGGGAATAGATAGAATCGTATAAATTGGATTTATCTGTTGCACGATAGCTTTCTTCAATGTAATCATCGTATTTTTCCTCCATATATTTCTGACGGAACAGGGCGCGAATCATGCGGATATTGCGGATAGTCTCGGGCACATGGTTATTGACCTTGCTCACGGCGATTCGGTTTTGAAGCTGTGCCTTAAGCATTCGTTTCTGAAAAATACGTGTCATTACAAACAGCATTGGTGTAACAAGGAGCATGAGCACTCCAAGCCCCGTACTTTTATAAAAGATTATCGCCAGAATACTTAACACCTTGAAGGCATCGGCAAACATACTGATAATGCCATTTGTGAAAAGTGAATCCACCACATCCACATCGTTCACGATACGCGAGGTGATTTTGCCGGGCTCGTGCTGTATAAAAAAGGCGGCTGGCAGACGATGAAGCTTTGCACACATTTTACTTCTCAGACCGTGGGTGACCTTTTGTCCAAAAACGGTTATCATCACATTCTGTCCTGCTTCCAGTAAACCGGAAAGCACAAGTAATCCAAAATAAGTAAGTGCAAGATAGAGTGGAATGTATTGCTGCACTGTTAGGCGATTGACAATGCGTTCCAAAACCAGTGGAGGGAAAAGAGCTGTAATAATTGCACCTGATATGATGATTACAGTTAATAAAAACATCCATTTGGAAGCTGAGATTATATTGCACAGCACAGAGCCAAGACTATTTTTATTTTTCATTCTGCTTACCTCCAAATTCTTGTGCGTGATATAGATCTGCATAGGCACAATTTCTCTGTATCAATTCGTCATGGGTGGAAAACACACCTGTGCCGCCATCTAAAAACAGTACCTTATCCAATGCGGGAAATAGATACAAACGATGGGAAAAGAGAATTACTGTTTTATTCTTTGCCAGGATGCGCAGGGTTTCAAAAATTTCCTGTTCTGTACCACGGTCAACTGCGGAAAATGGGTCGTCTAATATTAAAATTTTCTGTGCGTTATATAGTGTGCGAGCCAGTGCGGTTCGTGCCTGCTGACCACCAGAAAGTCTGACGCCGCCGTTGCCCACAGAAGTGGCAGTACCCTGTGGCATTTTCACTACCTCTTTATCGAAGCACACCGCTTTAAGGTACGGTACAATATCCCGCTTTTCTCCAAGGCGGATATTTTCTTCTATGCTGTCGCTCATAAGCTCAGGCTCATGTCCCATATAGGAGATAAGTCTGCTGCGTTCATATTCACTCAGGGTGGAAAGCTCCCGCTCTCCAACAAGGATACTTCCTTTATAGGGTACTTCACCGATAAATGCCTTTGCTAGTGTGGATTTTCCACAGGCAACAGGCCCTGTCACACCAATAATCTGCCCGGCGCAGGCTGCAAAGGAAATGTCCGTAAGAATTTGAAAGTCTTCTGTCCAGCCAAGGGACAGGCCAGACACCGTAAGTGCTGCAGGCTGTGAAAAATCAATGGTGGAATTTGTATCCTTCCAGGTATATTCCTTCATCAGCGGTTTTATTCTCGCCCATGATACTTGTGCCTTTTGGACAGCATTAAAGAGCTTTGCTGCTTCAGAAGATTTAAATGCCATTTTCGTAAAGCACGAGAGGAATGTTGTGAATGCTGCAATATTCCAGCTTGTCCATCCCACTCCGAGTACATTTCTTGCACCTAAATAAAGAATTAAAACCACACAGCTCATGGAGATGATGTTATAAATCGGCTGCATGGTGCTTTCCCACAGGTTTGCCAAAACCGCACGCTTTTCGTAATCCTTAAGATGTAATTCATAAGCGTTGTCACGGTTTGCTTCACAGCCGTATACACGGTATGTAACAGCGCCTGAAACCCTATCCATGGTGGCGTCGTTCAGTCTGCTTGCACTTTTTTTATATTCAGCATTATATCGTGCAATACGGGTTTTAAGCCGCCCTGCAATGAAATAGGCTATAGGAGTGAATATACAGGAAAGCAAAGCCAACCGCCAATCATAGAAGAAAAGCAAGGCGAGATAAGCCACTAGTACCACACCTGTATCAAACACTTCAGTGGTGAACTTACGCATACCCTCCACACAGGCATCCACATCCGCCACCGTTTTAGTCATCACAGCACCAAGGCTTTCGTGCTCCAATTCCTCATTGCTCATATTCACTAAGCTGTTATACAGCATATGCCGCATATTTCGGCTGGTATCGTTGGCAAAGCGGCGAACATAGAAACGTTTTATACAACGCATCAGCTGAACGAAAAATATCACGGCAAGATAAGTGATTGCAAGCCTTACCATGGCAGAGAGTGATTGATTACCCCTCATAATGTCAAATAGGCACTGCGCCAGCTGCCCTTCAAAATATGGTCCTGCAACCATACCTATGTTATAAAAGATGCCAGAAATTGTAATCAGTGTCAGTATCCTCAGTTCCAATTTGAAATAGGATAGGATACGGTCGGGCTGTGTAATCCTTTCAATCTGTCTGTGTTGGTTCATTTATATAACCATGCTCCTTTCAAAGTCTAAGACTTTGTGCGTAGCACAATCTCCGGTTGAAAGAATGAAATTCTTTCAACCTTAACAGCTCCTTCTAAACTTGTAAGGTTGGGAAAGCCGGGATTTGCTATTTATGTAATTTGACGTTTTTAATCCATTTTATAATTCCTTTTGGAGCAGAAAAAAATAGATGTAGCATCAGTTAAATATATAATACTATATCTATTTTTTAAGTCAATAATCCCAACTTTTCTAACTGCATTGTTCCATAAACCGTTTGTTGCAGATGAGTTTCATGGTTTCCCCTACATACACAAACTTGTTTAAATGTATTGTCTCGTAAACGAGCCAACAAAGGCATTGACTAACATATTTCTTCAATGAAATCCGTTATTGCATAAGCGACTGGATTTGACAGCCAATCCATCTATTGGGCGAACTGGCTGTTATAAAGGTTGGCATAGAAACCACCCTTTTTCAGGAGTCCCTCATGATCGCCTTTCTCGATGATATTACCGTCTTTCATAACGATAATCACATCCGCTTCCCGGATGGTAGACAGCCGGTGCGCTACGATGAAGCTGGTTCTACCCTGCATCAGCCTTGCAAATGCTTCCTGTATTTTCAGCTCCGTGCGTGTGTCGATGGAGGAGGTCGCTTCGTCTAAGATCAGCATGGGCGGGCGGCACAGCATTACGCGCGTGATGCATAGAAGCTGCTTCTGCCCCTGTGATAGGCTGCCGCCGTCCTCGTTAATTACGGTATCGTATCCGTTTGGCAAGCGCCGGATAAAGCTGTCTGCATGGGATGCCTTTGCTGCGGCAATGATTTCCTCATCGGAGGCATCCGGCTTGCCCATAATGATATTTTCCCGTATGGTACCGGATTTCAGCCATGTTTCCTGCAAAACCATGCCGTAATTGCTTCGCAGGCTCTTGCGGGTCACTTCCCGGATGTCGTTTCCCTCAACCCGGATGCTTCCGCGATCTACGTCGTAGAACCGCATCAGCAGGTTAATGATGGTCGTTTTTCCGCAGCCCGTGGGTCCGACGATCGCAACCCGCTGGCCGGGCTTTACCGTAAGATTGAAGTCCTGTATCAGCTTTCGGTCGGGGACATAGGAAAATTCCACGTTTTCTATGGAAAGATTTCCTTTGACTTTGTTAAGTGAAAGCGCGTCGACGGCATCGGGAATCTGCGGTTTTTCTTCGATTAGGTCAAATATTCTGGATGCACAGGCAAGTGCGTTCTGAAGTTCGGTGATAACGCCCGAAATCTCATTAAACGGTTTGGTGTACTGATTGGCATAGCTTAGAAAGCACGAAAGCTGTCCGACGGAAAATACGCCTCCGGTTGCGACACAGGTGAGCGCCCCCACGAGTCCGACACCGGCGTAGACCAGGCTGTTGATAAAGCGCGTGACCGGATTGGTGAGAGAGGAGAAGAACGTGGCCCGAAGGGAGCATTTTTCCAGACGGCTGTTGATTTCATCAAATTGCTCGAGGGCTTCCTGCTCATGAGAAAATGCCTGTACCACTTTCTGATTTCCGATCATTTCATCGATCAAGCCGGTCTGCTCCGCCCGTGTGTCCGACTGCAGCCGGAACATGTGGTAGGTCTTCCTCGCAATAAAGCGTGCTGCGAAGAGGGAAAGTGGTGTCAGAAAGATAACAACCAGCGTAATGCGCCAGTCAATGGAGAACATGAACAGCAGCGTGCCAAGGATGGTCAGGATACCGGTAAACAGCTGCGTGAATCCCATCAAAAGACCATCGGCAAATTGATCCACGTCCGCGATGATCCGGCTGACGATTTCTCCGTGGGCATGGGCATCGATATATTTAAGCGGAAGTATTTCGATTTTTTTAAACGCTTCGTCCCGGACATCCCGAATTACCTGGAAGGTGATCTTGTTGTTGATGGTGTTCATAAGCCATTGTAAAAGAGCAGTTATACCGACCGTGATACCGATTTTTATAAGCAGGAGCCGAACTCCTGCAAAATCCACGTTGTTTTTACCAATAATCCGGTCAATGGCATTACCGATCAGAATGGGTACATAGAGGGTAAGCGCTACCGTTGCGGCGGCGAAGAGAATGGACAGTCCCAAAAGCAGCCGGTAACGGCTTACGTAGTGTAGAACTTTTTTCAATGTTCCTTTTTCGATTTTCTTATTTTTTTTCGGATAAGCCATCTTTTGTTTCCTCTTTTCTAAACTGTGAATCATAGATTTCCCGGTACACGCTGCAGGTCTGCATCAGTTCCGCGTTCTTGCCGATTCCTGCGATTTTTCCGTCATCCAGCACAAGAATCTGATCAGCATGCTGGAGGGAGGATGCCCGCTGCGAGACGATAAATACCGTGGGGCGGTTTTTCATTTTTAAAATTGCTCTACGGAGAGCGGCATCCGTTGCAAAGTCGAGTGCGGACGAGCTGTCATCAAGAATCAGAATCTCCGGCTGCCTTACCAGCGCACGGGCAATGGTAAAGCGCTGCTTCTGACCGCCGGACAGGTTCTTACCGCCTTGCGCAATGCGGTAATCAAGACCGCCCTTACTGTCTACCACTTCCCTTGCCTGGGCAATGGTCAGTGCTTCAAGGATCTCTTCGTCTCTGGCATCCCCCTTGCCCCACTGCATATTTTCCCTTATGGTGCCGGTAAAGAGCACCGCATTCTGGAGTACCATACCGATCTTGCTCCGCAGCGTGTTTAAGGGGTAATCCTTTACATTCCTGCCGTTTACTAGTACCTCACCGTCCGTGGCTTCGTAAAAACGAGGGATCAGATTCACCAGGGAGGATTTTCCCGACCCGGTGCCGCCGATGATACCGATGATCTCGCCATGCTTTGCCGTAAAATTAATGTCGTTCAGAGCGTAATCTCCAGCGTTTTGATAGCGGAGATTGACATGATGAAATTCCACAGCCGTATCACAGGCTTTGGCAGAAGGCATCCGGTCGGTCTCTGCAAGACTGGTACGGATTTCAAAAACATCCTGAATCCGGTTCCCGCAGGCAACCGATTTTGTGATCGTGATAATGAGATTGGCAAGCTTAATTAGTTCCACCAGAATCTGAGCCATATAGTTATACAGCGCCACAACCGCGCCCTGGGTGATTCTACCGCTATTTACTCGGATCGCACCGGTCCAGATCAGGCAGATGATTGCCCCATTGATCATGACATAGGTCATCGGATTCATGAGTGAGGAGATTCTTCCCACATGTTTTTGAACCGCAGAAAGCGCTCCGTTTTCTTCCTCAAATTCATGGATTTCTTCATCTTCCTTGCAGAATGCGCGGATGACACGTACGCCGGTCAGATTTTCTTTTGTAATACCAAGGACCTTATCCAACCGTGTCTGTACCTTTTTATAGAGCGGAATGCACCAGAGCATGATTCCGAACACTACCACAGACAGCGCAGGAATTGCCGCCGCAAATACAAGTGCCGCTTTGGCATCAATGGTAAATGCCATAACCATGGCGCCGAATACGACGAACGGAGAGCGGAGCAGCAGACGCAGTGTCAGATTCACTCCGGTCTGCAACTGATTCATGTCGCTGGTCATTCTTGTAATCAGAGTCGAAGTGCCGCGGTTGTCCATCTCTGAAAATGAAAGCCCCAGGATATGTGCAAATAGCGCATGCTTCAGCTTCTTTGCAAATCCGGCGGAGGCTTTTGCCGCAAAATACTGTGCGGTAATGGAGGAAGCCAAACCCACGATTCCCAGCCCTGCCAAAACCAGACACATACGTATAATATATCCCCGATCCCCATTAGTAATGCCACGGTCAATAATTGCCGCAATGACCAGAGGCACCATCAGTTCAAAGGATGCTTCCAGCAGCTTGAAAAGCGGACCAAGAAAGCTCTCCGTTTTGTAGTCTTTTAAATAAATTAACAGCTTTTTCAAAATACGCCTCCACTATCTTTGGTTTTCTAGATATCTTTATAAATAGGGCAGCTTTTCTTTGTGATAGGAATTAACGAAATTCAAGTGTTAAAAGCCATTATAAAACTAACTTCATCAATTTGCACAATTTATGCATGGATAAAGTAATATGATGCTAAGGTCAAAAGGACAATCATTAAAATGATGTGTCTATATTGCACGAAATAGCACGTGAAAAGCAAGCTTTTCAGCTGCTATTATTGTGCAATAAGTCAATGCTGCACAAGCAGCATGACCTTTTGACCCTAGTATCGTAATATGAAACAAATTTCATTCGCAACACGCAGTTCCCAAAAAGCAATACTTGGATTGAAGTACGTAATGGTACATAAGACCACAAAATATGTGGTCTAAATACCAACGACTTCAAACAGTTGCGAATTAAAATATTGTTCCTTTACTTAAGTATTCCATTGATTTGTACAAATTGACGAAGCTGATTTGATAGGATAGCTTTTGACACAAAATCATTCATAATAATAAAAAAACTGCAACGAATTCTATTGTAAATGAAAACATGATTTATTTCAAGAAGTTAGAATCAAGTTGAAAGAAATCCGGAAGGAAGTGTACGATTTACGAGAATAGGCATGAAAAAAATTAAGGTTACTCCCAATATGAGTTGGTATGCTTATTTCAAGTCTATTTTTTTACATGATTCACCGACGACTAAGGATACATCGATTATGCTTTGCTTAGGCTCCGATGGTTTTGAGGTGACTAAATCAAATAATGTTTGAGCTATTTTGCTAATATTCTGCTGGATTGTGGTTATTTTAGGATAAAAATAGGAAGAAGCAATTCCATCAAATCCGGCCACCGATATATCATTAGGGACAGAAATATTAAGCTTATAGGCCTTCATAATAAGGCCGCTGGCGATTTGATCGTTTGCACATATTACTGCAGTAGGTTTGTCAACCATTGATAAATAGTAATTGAGTGCATTAACCCCGGTTTCGTAATTAAATCCTCCAGAGAAGATATAATCATCCCGAACCTCTAGATTATGGCACTGCATAGCTTCCATGTAGCTGTTTTTTCTTTCCGTGGCTGACTGAAATTCATTCATGGCACCTGCAAAAGCTATTTTTCTATGATTAAGATTATAAAGATAATCAACTAAAAGCTTCATTCCTTTATGATTATCGGACCGGACACTTGAAATATTTTTATTCGTAAATCTATCAAGTATTGCTATCGTTTGGTTTTGCGTATGGGAAAACAAATCATATTTTACCCCTTCGGTAAGTATGATTCCTGAACAGCGTATACTTTGACAGTATTTCAGATATTCTCTTTCCTTATCCAGGTTATTCTCTGTATCACATATCAATAATGTATATTGGTTATCAAAGGCAATATTATTAAGCGCTTTGATAAGAGATATAAAAAACGGGTTTTCCATATCGTAAACAAATATAGCAATTGAATTTGATGTCATCGAGAATAAATTTTTAGCCATTTGATTAGGCACATAATTATACTCTTCAATGACAGCCATTACTTTTTTACGGATAGCTTCTGATGTTGTCTCCGGTGAATTAATGACTCTTGATACGGTAGCAGTTGAAACGCCGGCTATTTTCGAAATCTCTCTTATTCCAATATATTTCTTTTTCGAATTATTCATATTATCACCCATATTATATATGATGTAACAAGTATACATCATATATAAGCAAAATGCAATCACATATTAATAATACGATATATCTGCTGTGGAAATACCAATGAAAAGAAGAATGAGTATAAAATGCTATAGTAAAGGTGCATAAAAATGGAAAGCTATATAAAATTATATAGTTAAAAATCACAAAAAAGATATTGACACAATGAAAAATGCGTGTATAATAATAAATGTAACAAGTTACTTTCACATTCCATTGTAACATGTTACATATAAGGCTACATAATATCAAAAATATATAATTCATGCTTATGGCATCATGCAATATGTTTATAAGCGATAACGTATTTTTAAATATTACAATCAGTAGAACAGTAGAACAGTAGAACAGTAGAACAGTAGAACAGTAGAACAGCAGAACAGCAGAACAGCAGAACAGCAAGACGGTAACAAACGGTTC
Organism: Lachnospiraceae bacterium; assembly: GCA_015057615.1. GTDB lineage: Bacteria > Bacillota > Clostridia > Lachnospirales > Lachnospiraceae > Mobilitalea. Next base: position 12,178 of record SVEA01000154.1, read on the forward strand.
GGGTGCCTGATTAAACTTAAATAGAAAGGTAAGGAGTGTTCCTATGAATGAAAGAATTACAAGATTAAGAGAAAAATTGTTTGAAACGAAACCAAGAATATGTTCTGAGAGATGTATGATTTTTACAGAGTCAATGAAAAAGTCAGAAGGACTGCCTATTGCTATAAGACGTGCGGAGGCTTTTTATGAAGTGCTTGATAAGATGACAGTGGTTGTTTCCGAAGATGAGCTAATCGTAGGCAACCAAGCTCAGTGGCCGAAGTCATCACCAATTTATCCTGAATATTCATATGAATGGCTGATCAATGAGTTTGACGGTAATCCGTATTATTTTGACCAAAGACCTGGAGATAAATTTTATTACGATGATAAAACGAAAGAGGATATCCTTTATTGCATTGATTATTGGAAAGGCAAATCATTATATGAGAACTTTAGAAAGAATTTGCCGGAAGAGATTAATGCAGCATGGAATGCAGGTATTATAGATGACACATGGGTTTCAGCAGCAGGTCTTGGAAATATTATTGTAGATTACAAGATGATTGTTGAAAAAGGATTACAAGATGTTATAGATAGAATTGAAAAGAAAATTGCAAGTTTGGACTTGAAAGAGCCCGGAAATGTGAAGAAAAAATGGTTTTTAGAGGCTGCGTTAAAGGGTAATAAGGCCGTTATAAATTTCTCTAACCGTATCGCTGATCAGTGTGAAGAAAATGCAAAAGTTGCAGCTGACGAAAAGAGTAAGGAAGAGTTATTAAAGCTAGCCCAGATATGCAGAAATGTTCCGTTGAATCCGGCAAAAACATTCCATGAGGCCGTTCAGTCTATCTATCTGATAACCCTGGCGGTACATTTGGAGTCAAACGGTCATGCAATTTCACTTGGGAGATTTGATCAATATGTATATCCGCTTTATAAAAAGGATATAGAAGAAAAGAGAATTACAAGGGAAGAAGGCTTAGAAATTATCGAGGCGTTCTTTGTAAAGTGCAATGAGCTTAATAAGCTGCGTTCCTGGGATGACTCAATGTTCTTTTTAGGATATCAAATGTTTATTAATTTAGCAATTGGTGGACAGACATTAGAGGGAGAGGACGCTGTCAATGAAGTATCTCATCTATGTGTGGAAGCTTGTGCCGATGTCAAATTATTTACTCCATCCATATCAATTAAATGGTTTGAGAAAACAGATGATGAGTTTATGCTAAAGGCTTTGGAAGCAGTTACAAAGCATCAGGGTGGACAGCCTGCCTTCTATAATGACAAGGCGTTTATGAGAACTCTTCGGAACATGGGGATTGCTAATGAGGATTTAATTGATTGGTCACCGGATGGCTGTATTGAAGCCTCGATACCTGGCAAGTGGGATTTTGCTGCCAAGGGGCCTTGGCTTAGCGTATCAAAGGTTCTTGAGATAACATTAAATAACGGTGTGGATCCCGCTACAGGCAGACTGTATAAGAAAACAACCAAGAAGATTGAAGAATGTACTGATACAGAAGAGATATTTTATGAATTTACCGAGATGCTCAAATATTTCATGGATTTACAGGTGGTTACAGAACATATTAATGATGAAATCCATGTAATTTATGATATTAACGCTTTCAGATCCTCACTGGTTCAGGATTGCATCGGCCGCGGTCTGGATCTGGTGGAAGGAGGAGCACTCTATTCTGCAGATGGAGGACCTACTGCAGGAACAATAAGCTCAGGAGATGCACTGGCAGCGATAGATAGCATAGTGTTTGGTAAAAAGCTTATTTCCATGGCAGAGCTGCTGCACGCACTAAAAACGAATTTTGAGGATACAAGTACAAAGCCAACTGGAGAAGAAATCAGAGCTATTCTACTAAATAAAGCACCGAAGTTTGGTAACGATGATGAAAAGGCAGACCACTGGGTTGTTAAAGTGGAGGATTTCATCGGCTCAAGATATAGAAATAAATATAAGAGCTCAAAATATGGCAAAGGACCAATCCCCTGCTGCTACTCATACAGTCAGAGCCCGGTCACCGGTAACATTGCCTTTGGAAGTATGGTTGGTGCGACACCGGACGGAAGGAAAAAAGGTGACCCGGTAAACAACGGAATATCTCCTGCCAATGGCTCGGAAAAACATGGGGCAACAGCAGCCTGCAACTCGGTAGCAAAGCTTCCAAGCCTATGGTTCCAGAAGGGAGCGATCTTTAATATGCGTCTTGCAGAGTCGGCACTCGCAACCAGGGAAAACAGAAAACGTATTATAGATATGATAAAGGTTTTGTTTAATAACTATGGTCAGCAGATACAATTCAATGTAGTAGATGGAAAGATATATAAGGATGCGATGAAAAACCCTGAAAAATATTCTGATTTGATGGTAAGAGTATCCGGATACAGTGCACTATTTACAACATTAGCACCTGAGGTTCAGATGGATGTAATTAACCGTACCGAAGTAGAACTATAAGCCATATAAGTAGAAGGGGATCAAGCCTCTGTTCGAATTTATCCAGTTGCTAAAGATATGGAGGTAGATATGAACACAGCTAGAGTATTTAATATAGAGCGATTTGCAACAGAGGATGGTCCCGGAATTAGGACAGTAATATTTTTAAAGGGATGTGCTTTAAGGTGCAAATGGTGCGCCAATCCGGAATCGCAGGCATATCATAAGGAGATATTATTTAATTCAAGGACATGCATTGGCTGCGGCAGGTGTATGAAGCTATGTAAGAAAGAAGCAATAAAATACAAGGAAGGCTTTGGATATATAACAGACCCTAAGCTGTGCAGCCATTGTGAGGCTTGTATCCAAAATTGTTATGTAAATGCTAGAAGCATCGTCGGAATTGATTATACTACTGACGAATTGATTGAAGAGATTTTAAAGGACAGGCAATATTACCAGATGTCAGGAGGAGGAATAACCTACAGCGGCGGAGAACCCTTTTATCATAGCTCGTTTATCAAGGAGTGCAGCATAATCCTGAAGAAACATAAGATTACTGCCTTGGCAGAAACCTGCGGATATGTTCCAACTGCCAATATAAAAGAAGCTTGTGATTATTTAGATTATATCTTCTTTGACATTAAGCATATGGACAGTATGAAGCATAAAAAGCTTACAGGTAAGGGAAATGAGCAGATAATCTCCAATTTAATATGGCTGACAAAGCATTTCAAAGGTGAAATATCGGTAAGATATCCATTTATACCTGGCTGTAATGATGATATAGATTCAATTAAGCTATTCCTGGAGTTTGTACAAACATTAGACCATGTGAAAGAGGTTGTTTTTCTTCCTTATCATAGGCTCGGACTGCCCAAATACATTGGGCTGGGACGTGAATATGAGATGGGTGACAGAAAATCGTTAAAGCATGGAGATCTTAAGCATTTGGAACCATTATTTAAGAAATACAATTTAAATATAAAAATTGTCTAAGGTGTCAAAAGGTCATGCTGTTTATGCAGCATAGACTTATTGCACAATAATAGCAGCTGAAAAGCTTGCTTTTACATGCTATTTTGTGCAATATAGACACATTGTTTTAATAATGTGTCCTTTTGACACTTCCATAAAAATTCAATGATTTTGGGGGCTACATTATTACCGAAAAGGAGATTGCAATGAATAAGGTAAAAAATATAATTGCACTTGATTGCGGAAACTCTTCCTATCGTGTTGTTCTTGGTAAATATGATGGTGACAGGATTACTACAGAAGTAATTGCACAGGAAGAGAATCACATGATAAGAGTATTGGATTATTACTATTGGGATTTTCTTAAGATATACGATTTCTTATTAAAAAGCTTAAAAACAGTTTTAACAAGGGTAGATAAAATTGACTCCATCGGAGTATGCACATGGGGAGTTGATTTTGCACTGTACGATAAGAGCGGCAGCATGTTAGGTAGTCCATTAAGCTACCGTAACACGATTGGTGAAAAACATTTAAACGAATTATCTTCGGAAGAAAGAAGAGATATGTTTAATGAAACCGGAATACTATGCGACAAAATCAATTCACTCTATTTGTTAAACGGAGTAAAAGAGCGTATGCCGGAAATGTTTCATGCGGCTGATAAATTGCTGATGATCCCCGATGTAATCAATTATATGCTTACAGGAAAAATGGTAAATGAGCCAACGGAGCTAAGCACGACCCAGTTACTAAGCACCATTACAAAAGAAATAAGTCAAAATATATGTGAGAAATTCACGATACCTTCATCCTTGTTTAGCGAAATAGGGGTACATGGCGAAAGGATTGGCAATATACTACCTTCAATAAAGGAAGAACTTGATATCAATTATGATATACCGGTTATCTGTGTTCCTTCCCATGACACTGCCTCCGCAGTTGTAGCAATTCCTGCAGAGGAAGATCAATTCGCATTCATCAGCTCCGGCACTTGGTCATTAATTGGAGCAGAGCTGGATGAGCCTGTGGTAAACAAGGAAGTACTTGAAAGTAATCTTACCAATGAATTAGGCGCTTTTAACAAGATTACACTCCTTAAAAACAGTGCGGGTATGTTTATCATTCAGAGAATTAAAAAAGAATACGACGAAGAGACAAAAGCGGATCACAGCTGGCAGGAAATCAATGATCTTGCAAACACTTATAAGGGTGAAGCACCACTATTTAATATCAATAGCAATAGATTTTTCAATCCGCCCCATATGGGAAAAGAAATTTTTAACTATCTCTTTGAGACAAACCAGCAGCAGGGAGAATTTAACTGGGCAGTGGTAATAAAGGCGGTTCAGGAATCTATGGCTTGCTGCTATGCACAAACAATACGGAATCTGGAACGGGTAACGGGAAAGCGATTTGATAAAATTTATATTGTTGGCGGAGGTTCAAAGAATACGGCTGTAAATGAATTGACTGCAAAGAGAACAGGCAAAATTATAGTTACAGGAAGTAATGAAAGCACATCCCTTGGCAGCATAGCAGTTCAGGTAAAATACTTTGATAAGGATATCACACTTGGCGGCATAAGAAATATTATTAGGAACTCAATTGATTTAAAAACTTATCAGTCAGATCATGAAGATAATGGTATTATCGACAGATACTCGGATTTGATTTAAAGAGAGGAATGCTGTATGGACAATTATATTCTTAAAATGAGTGGAATTTCAAAAAGTTTTTACGGTGTAAGAGTTCTTAATAATGCACAGCTTAATGTAAAAGCCGGTGAAGTTCATGTCTTGTTAGGAGAAAATGGAGCAGGTAAATCCACATTAATTAAAATACTTGCTGCAGCTTATAAAAAAGAAGAAGGTAATATAACCCTTGACGGACAAAATGTTGAATTTAAGACTCCGAAGGAAGCGATTGATAATGGGATAAGCGTTATTTATCAAGAGTTCAATTTAAATCCATATGTTTCTATCTATGAGAATATATACCTGGGAAATGAATACTTAAAACATGGTTTAATAGATAAGAAGACAGCAATCAAAGAAGCAAAAAAATATATGGATTTAATCGGTCTTAATGTAAAACCCACAACCCTTGTATCAGAGCTTAGTGTTGCACAAAAGCAAATGGTGGAGATTGCAAAAGCTATATCAAGCAAGGTAAAAATACTGGTTTTGGATGAACCCACCGCAGCGATAACGGATAAAGAAACCGAGAGATTGTTTGAAATAGTAAGGGACTTAAAATCAAAAGGTGTAGGAATAATCTATATTTCACATAGGATGAGCGAGCTTTTTGAAATCGGTGATCGCTGCAGCATAATGCGGGACGGTGAATATGTAACCACAGTCAATCTAAAGGATACCAATGTTGATGAGCTTACCAAGCTAATGGTCGGTCGAAAGGTCTGCTTCGATAAAATCACGAATCCTTATATAGATACAAGTAAGGTTGTTCTGGAGGTTAAGAATCTATATTATAAAAACCTATTGAAAAACATTAACCTTAAGCTTAGAAAAGGGGAAATATTAGGTGTTGCAGGTATTGTAGGTGCGGGTAGGACAGAGCTTGCCAAATGCATCATCGGTGCTTATAAGACCAGTCAAGGAAAAGTAATCCTTAATGGCGAGGTACTAAAAGGCAACAGCATAGTTGAAACAATTGATAAAGGCATCGTTTATTTAAGTGAGGATAGGAAGGATGAAGGCTTGGTGCTGATGCACCCGATCACAGATAATATTGCATTACCTAACCTAAAAAAGTTTGGCAGCTGTTTTTAAACAGCAATAAGATATTACATGTTACGAAAGATTATATTAAAAAATTAAATATAAAAACCTCATCCCATATGTTAAAAGCAGAAAACTTATCAGGTGGAAACCAGCAAAAGGTTGTAATTGCTAAGTGGCTGCACACCGATGCAGATATATATATATTTGATGAGCCGACAAGAGGAATTGATGTTGGAGCCCGTGATGAAATATATGAGATCATGCAGAGTTTAATTAAGAATGGATCTTCCATCATTATGATTTCATCTGACCTGGTAGAAGTACTTAAGATGTGTGATAACGTTGCAGTAATGAAGGAAGGGGAAATAACTGCAGTATTGCAAAATGACGATAAATTAACACAGGAATGTATTTTATCTTATGCATTAAATGGAGGAGAAGCAGATGAATAAGAGCATATCAGGAAAGAAGGACGGGAAGAAAATTGATCTTCAGTCATTGACACTATATATTGGAACAATAGTAATCCTTTTAATATTTACAATAGCTTGCCGAATTGCAGGAAAAGATTTTTTAACAGTTAGAAACATTCAAAATGTGATAACACAGTCAGCCGTAATTGCGGTTATTGCAATCGGACAATCCATCGTTATATTAACAGGCGGCATCGATTTGTCTGTAGGCTCGGTAGTTGGTTTTGTTGGTATACTAGGTGGTCTGATGATCAAAGCAGGAATGCCGATTGGCTTGGCCTGTCTGATAATCATTGCGGTAGGTGTCTTGGTCGGAGCAGTAAACGGAAGCATTCTCAGCCGTGGTAAAGTACCTCCCTTTATTGTTACCTTGGGTACGATGCAGATCATTCGTGGTTTAACAATGGTATTAAACTCAGGCAAGCCGATTTCAGGATTTCCTGACGGACTAAAGGCAATCATGAATACCAAGATTTTGGGTATGCCGATTTCTATTCTATATGTATTCGTACTATATGCAGTAATGATACTGATTATGAATAAAACCAGACTGGGAAGATGGATTTACTCAATCGGAGGTAATGCGAAAGCCTCTAAGCTGGCAGGTATCAGAACCAATCGAATTGAAACCTATGCTTATATCATCTGCGGTGCATTTGCCGCTATAGGAGGTATCTTGCTGCTTTCAAGACTATCCTACGCAGACCCGAATGCAGGATCCGGCTATGAAATGGATGCGATTGCAGCAGTTGTTATTGGTGGTATAGCAATGTCAGGTGGTAAAGGTAATATCGGAAATACTCTTGTAGGTGCTTTAATCTTAGGAATGTTAAAATGCGGACTTCAAATCCTGAATGTCCCGGTTTACTTCCAGACAATCATCATTGGATTAGCGATTATTACAGCTGTCTACTTTGATAAATCAAAGGAAAGAAAAGCTGAATAATATAAAAGATTGTTTACAATCTTACCATCAATTATGGTATGAAAAATTCATACCAAGCCATCAAAGAGGAGGATTTTATATGAAAAGGTTTTTAGCAATCCTAGTAGTAATGGTAATGCTCGTTTCTTCATTAACTGCTTGTGGGAAAAAAGGAGAGACAGATCCGGAAGGCAACAGCAATAATAGTAGTAATATTGAAAACAAGAATGATGGAAGTTCATCAGAAAAGAAAATTAAAATAGGATTTGTTCCAATGACACTTAATAATGAATATTTTATTACAATGGTAAATGGGGCGAAACAAAAAGCGGAAGAGCTAGGGGTTGAACTTGTTATACAGGCAGCGGATGATCATGCCAGCGCAGCACTTCAGCTATTGATTGTTGAAAACATGATTACAGCCGACGTAGACGGAATATGTATCGTTCCAAGTTCCTCGGAAGGCTTAAGTTCAGCTCTTCAAAAAGTTAAGGAAGCAGGTATTCCTATTATTAACCTGGATACTAAGATTGATCAGGCAATCTTAGATGAAGTTGATATGGAAGTTCCCTTCTATGGCACAGATAACTATGCAGGTGCAAAATCAGCGGGTGAGTTTGTCGTAGAAAATATTGAAAACGGAATTGAGACAGCAATATTAACGGGTATTGAGGGACAGCAGAATGCAGCAGACAGAAGAAATGGTTTCTATGATGCAGCAAAGGATCATGTAAAGGTTGTTGCAGAGCAGTCTGCTAACTGGGAAGTAGATTTGGGATATATAGCAGCTCAAAATATACTGACAGCAAATCCGAGCACCGGTTTGATTTTCGCAAGCAATGATGGTATGGCAATTGGCGCTCTGCGTGCGGTAGAAGAAGCAGAATTAAAGGATAAAATTAAAATCATCGGTTTTGATGCAATCACCGAAGCATTAAATCTTGTTAAATCAGGCGATTTATATGGAACGGTTGCTCAGTACCCTGCAGAAATGGGCAAGCTTGGTGTTGAGAATATGGTTAAATTAATTAATGGAGAGGAAGTTGAAAATTATATCAACACAGGAGCTAAATTAATCACAGCGGATAATGTAGATGAACATATCGAATATGTAAGTCAATATGCAGATTAATGAAAACCTATAGTAATATGGTACAAGTGAAATAGTTGATTTAAGTGTCAAAATCCGATTTATAAAACTAACTTCATCAATTTGCACTATTTATGCATTGATAAGTAATATGAAACAAATTCATTCGCAACCCGCAGTCCCGCAGAGCATTGCAAAAAACGCAATTCTTGGATTGAAGTACGTAATGGTACGTAAGACCACAAAATACGTGGGTCTAAGTACCAACGACTTCAAACAGTTACGCATTAAAATATTGTTTCCTATTACTTAAGCATACCATTGATTTGTACAAATTGACGAAGCCGATTTGTTGGTATTTGACACTCAAATCATAGCTGCTTAATAAAAAATATAAAAGAAAGAGGAATATAATATGAATTATAAAGAATTAATTATTGAATCAGGCAAGAAAATGGCAAGCGAAGGTTTTACGATTGAAACTTGGGGGAATATCAGCTTTAGGGATCCAAAGACGAATCTTGTATATATAACTCCAAGCGGAATGGATTACTTTAAATGCAATAATGATGATGTTGTAGTACTTAATCTTGATGGTGAAAGGGTTGAAGGAACAAGGAAGCCTACAATTGAGACAGAAATGCATTTAGGTGTTTACCGCAGCCGCCCTGAGGTCAATGCTGTAGTCCATACGCATCCTATTTACTCAACCGTATTTTCAAGTATGGGTGAAGATATTCCTTTATTCCTTGATGAAGCGGCACAGACACTTGGAGATGTTGTTAAATCTACAAAGTATGCCCTGCCGGGTACTCCGGAACTTGCAGAGGAATGTATAAAGGCACTTGGAAAAGAATCGAATGCCTGCCTGCTACAGTCCCATGGAGCAGTATGTGTAGGAGAAAGTATGGATGCAGCATTTAAGGTTGCAAAAGTTTTGGAAATAACCGCTCAGGTATATTACATGATTCGTTCAACAAACGGAAAGCCGATTGCCTTGTCGGATGAAAACATAGCAGCTATGAAGGATTTTGTTAAATATAAATACGGTCAGGGTAAATAGGAAATAAATATAGAAATTATTATCAAAAGCTGTCATTTAAAATGGCAGCTTTTCTCTCTTTTCGTACCTTTGAGAGATAGCGGTATACACTAGATTCGCTGCATTTTAGTTTTGGCGCGATGTAGGAGATCGCAGATTTGATCTCAAAGATTTCCTTCTCCTCCAGGTATCCTATGATATTTAACCGGTCTTCCTGTGTAAAATTATCCGGCATCTCATTTCCGTATAGATTTCTGACAATAGAAGTAAAAGAATCCTCGATATTATTTGTAAATGTTTCCTTCTTAGAATCATGTTCATTTCCAATCAATACCGGCTTCCCTGACATTGCAAGACCGCCAAGGCTAAGAATTAATTCACTGATCCGGCTGTAATGGGAAGTGTCATAATTAATGCAGAGCATTCCAACAAGTTTTCCGCTATCCTTAATAAAAAAAGTAGAGGAACGCAGCAGCTTACCGTCCAGAGTACGTCCTTCATAGCCGGTGATATAATCCTGTTTTTTCCAATCATTATTCTTGATGATTCGCTTCGCAAGATCCGTCAGTGGTGCTCCGGCTTTTCTGCCGCTGATATGTCCGTTTACAATCATTTCAATACAGCCTTTGCTGCAGTCTTGCAGCACAACCTCGCAGTGCTCTCCGAGCGCTTCCCCGATAAAACAAACAAGTTGTTTGAAGTCCGTGATTTTCATTTGTTAAACTCCCTTATATGATTTGAATGTCAAAAGACGATTTGCTAGGAAAGCTTTTTGACACTCATATCTTGTATTTAATAATAAGAATTTTACCATTTTTTATAAATGAAATCAAGATTACATGATAATAAATTATTATCAAATATTGGGCTGAAATTTGCAAATGATTGTTGACTATTGTTGAAAATGTGGTAAAATATAATTAAATCATAAGTAGTTACATACATTATGACGTAAAATAAGTTTAATACATAATAAAATATTATCATGAGGTGACTTGCTAATGAAGGAAATTATTACTACGTCCGATGCTCCAGGAGCCATCGGACCTTATTCTCAGGGAGTGAAAGCAAACGGTTTTGTATTTGTATCTGGTCAGCTGCCAATCGACCCTGCCACAGGCGATTTTCCATCGGGAGGGATCGAAGAACAGACAAAACAGAGCCTTGAAAATATAACAGCCATATTACGAAGAGTCGGCTGCGGTCTACAGGATGTAGTGAAAACAACGGTTTTTCTGTCGGACATGAAAGATTTTACTGCTATGAACAAGGTATATGCAGCATATTTTCATGAAGATTGTCCCGGCAGAAGTGCGGTGCAGGTAGCTCAGCTTCCGAAAAACGCCATGGTGGAAATAGAAGCGATTGCATGTATTTCGGATTGATTTAGAGGTGTAGGTACTATGTTGGAAGGGTAATAGATTGCAAGGCTGTTATCCGAATAATTCTTATAATGATTTCCTTGCAAAACTATAATACAAGGAGGATTCTAATGAAAGAATGTTTTAAGGCGGTTCATTATAACCGCAGAGCGGGCGATCTTTACCCTGTCAAGCGATTTGGATATGAAAATGCGAAGAAGGTAATCGCCTATCACAAAAGTTTCCCGGAATACAGTGTTACTCCCCTTGCGAATGAAGGTAGGCTTGCATCCAGTCTCGGATTAAAAAACATTTTTGTTAAGGATGAGAGCTATCGTTTTGGCTTGAATGCTTTTAAAGTTTTAGGCGGAAGCTATGCTATCGGAAGTTACATTGCAAAACGATTGCATATGGACATCAGTGAACTACCTTATGGGAAGATAACCAGTCAGGAGATTCGCGAGAAGCTGGGGGATCTGACCTTTGTAACGGCGACGGATGGCAATCATGGCCGCGGGGTTGCCTGGACAGCGAATCGCTTAAACCAGAAAAGTGTTGTCTATATGCCAAAGGGCAGTGCCAAGGAGCGTTTGGATAATATTCGTGCCCTTGGTTCGGATGCTTCAATTACGGAACTAAATTATGATGATGCGGTACGTCTTGCCAATGAAGGAGCAGAAAAATACGGATGGGTCATGGTTCAGGATACCGCCTGGGAGGGCTATGAAGATATTCCCGCTTGGATTATGGAGGGTTATACGACCATGGCTTATGAAGCGGTAGCCCAATTAAAAGAAAGAAGCATTGATAAGCCGACCCATATCTTTCTTCAAGCCGGAGTCGGTGCCTTAAGTGGTGGTCTTACCGGATTTTTTGCGGATTTGTACGGCGACAAGGAGGATCATCCGATTATTACCATTGTAGAACCGAATAAAGCAGATTGTATCTACCGTACGGCAGAAGCAAACGACGGCAAGCTTCATTTTGTCACCGGTGATATGGATACGATTATGGCAGGGCTTGCCTGCGGAGAGCCATGTACCATTGGCTGGAATATATTACACGATCATGCAGATAACTTTGTCTCCATGCCGGATTGTGTGGCAGCGAAAGGGATGCGTATCTTAGGAAATCCTCTTGCCGGGGATGATAAGGTTATATCCGGTGAAAGCGGTGCTGCTACCTTGGGGTTCGTAGCTGAGGTTATGCAGAATGAAAGCCTGGACTGGCTTCGTGAACAGCTAAAATTGGATGAGAACAGTACCGTGCTTTGCTTCTCTACGGAAGGCGATACTGATCAGGCAAATTACCGCCGTATCGTATGGGACGGACAAAATCCAAGCTTCTAATTGCATAAAATGGGCAAAGTTTAAGTATTCATAAATGTGTAAGATTGGAGCAATATGTAATTTTAACTTTATCAGGGTAAGGACTTGCCTGTTTCAGCAGGAGTTCAAGCTCCTGCTGAAATGCCACGTAGTCGCAATGAGGTTTATAAGCAAGTAGCGTAAGCGGATCGCAAATATCCGGTTTGACTTGTGTTTAATTTCAATAAAAGCGTATAGGATATTTATAGCAAGCGTTCAATTACTGAAAACTGCTGTAATAAAAATAATGGAGGTATTTTTTGTATGTGGGATAAAATTTATGACTTTATGGACTTTCTCTGGGGAATACCATTAATGGTTCTGGTTGTAGGTGCGGGTCTGTTCTTAAGTATGAAAGCAGGGTTCTTTCAGATCATTCATTTTGGTACATGGTGGCGCAAAACCGTCGGTGAGGTTTTCTCGAAAGCAAAAAAGGATCATGGAAATGAAGGCCAGCTGACTCCCTTTCAGGCGATCAGTACGGTACTTGCAGGTACCGTCGGCAGTGGTAATATCGCAGGTGTAGCGGCTGCAATCGCAATTGGCGGACCGGGTGCGGTATTCTGGATGTGGATCATTGCGGTTGTCGGAATGGTCACGAAGATGGCAGAGGTTACTTTAGCGGTTAAGTACCGTAAAAAGGGTGAAAACGGGGAATATTACGGCGGTCCTATGTATTATATGAAAGCCGCTCTCGGTAAATTCGGAAAAGCCCTTGCAGGTATCTATGCAGTAGCATTATTAATATTAGTTCTTACGGATGCCTGCTTTGTTCAGTCCAATACCCTTGCAACGACCGCGCAGGATGTATTCCATGTGCCGCTTCTTGTTTCGGGGATTGCAGTGGTTGGTATAAGTCTTGTTGTAATCCTGACCGGCGGCGTTAACCGCATCGGTGAATTCTGCAGTAAGCTCGTACCTCCGATGATTCTTATTTATATCATTGGTACGTTAGGCGTTATTATCATGAATATCGAAAACCTACCGGGAACATTCTCTATGATATTTCAATATGCTTTCGAGCCTGCTCCGGCGATCGGCGGTTTCGTAGGTTCCACGATCACTCTGGCAATGGCACGCGGTGCTTCCCGCGGTATTTTCTCCAATGAAGCCGGTATGGGTACTGCAAGTACGGTTCATGCGACTGCAATGACAGATCATCCGGCACACCAGGGGATGTATGGTATCCTTGAAGTTTTCATTGATACGATTATCATTAGCAGCCTTACGGCATTATCCGTCATAGCCAGCGGAGTATGGAGCAATGGCAATACCGGTGTAGTTCTTACCTTTGATGCTTTCAGGAGCGTATGGGGTCAATTTGGTATTATCATTCTTGCAGTTGCTGTTATTTTATTCACTTTTTCCTCCTATATCGGCTTTTACGTAGAGTTTCGAACCTGTGCGGCGTATCTGTTCGGGGAGAAGAGAGTGAAAATTATAAAATGGATCTTCTTTATTATGCCGATCATAGCGGTTACGATGGAAGTTGAAAAAATCTGGGATATGGCGGATATGGCGGTTGGTTTTATTATAATACCGAATATGATCGCGTTGCTTCTTCTGAGTCCAAAATTTGCGGAGCTAGTAAAGGAATATAGAGCGAAGATCAAAATGGAGGATAGATAGTCTGGATGATCTCTTAGCGTTAGAAACAAGAGAAGCAGACAAACTGACAAATGGATTGGTATGTCATAATAAAAAGACATTATCAATAATAGATGTAGTCTAAAAAAGCCGTCCCCCTTCGGCAAATAGACCGTAGTAGAAAATTGATTTAGCAACGAGGCTGCTGCATTCAAGTATGTAGGGTGCGAGAAGATCATTGAACTTCTTGTATCAATTACAAAAGGAATGCAGTAGCTTCGTTGTTTTTGATCGTATAAGAAATTGCGTCCTATACGACAAAAAACCTCCATGCGGACATAGTTTGCATTGGGATGACGCACCCGCGCGTAAGGTATTTGTCTGCCTGCGGCAGAACGTGCTCGGCGCGAGAGTTTGCAAGGCAAACTTTTTGCTGCTAAATAACAATTAATAAGATCATTTGTCTGTAATTTCATAAATTTTTTAGATAAAGTATTTATTCTTTAGGTATCATCTGATATAATCTATATCAATGATATATCGGATAGCAGAAAAATACAGTAAATGTGGGTGAAATAATGAAGGAAAATAGCAGACACACGAAGGAAAGAAAAGTGGTCAAGGGTAATGCTTCGGATACCTTGTACAACAGAGTCCGTAATGAGATATTGAAAATGATCATTGAACGGCAGATCGGCGCGAATGAGATACTGCCTTCGGAAGGCGAAATCGCGGAACAATTCGGTGTTAGTAAAATGACCAGCAAGCTTGCGCTGAACTCTCTGGCGGAAGATCATATCATATACCGAATCCCCAGGCGGGGCAGCTTTTTAGCAGATGTGGATCGAAACAAAATCCGGAATATGGTTGATGTGGATGCCAAGAGTGTATCCAATGGTTTGACCGCCAAAAGCAATTACTTTGCGCTTATCATACCGAAGCTAGATTCCTATTGCGGGAATATTCTTAGAGAGATATTAAAAGCGGCAGAGAGTAATAATTACCATGTGATTGTTAAATATTCCGACGGTATCCGTGAAAATGAAGAACAGCTTCTGTCAGAAATAGCAAAGGTACCTGAAATCAAGGGGGTTATCCTTTTTCCGGGGGATAATAACACTTGCGGTGTTGAGCTCCTGAATTATAAAGTGCGAAATTACCCGATTGTAATGGTGGATAGAGTGTTTAAGGAAATTGAATTTGATAGCATCTACCATAACCATTATCAGGGAGCGAAAGATGCCGTAAACTACCTGATTAAAAAAGGACACTCGAAAATCGGGTTTATCTCGAAAAGCACCTCCGATGTGACCAGCCGTGAGGAACGCTATCAGGGGTATGTGGCAGGCATGATGGAAGCGAACAAGCGCATCCGTAACGAAAGCGTTCAGATTGGTGATGATATGGTCCTTGTTGATGTGCTGAAGGATTATTTGATAAAAAACGAAAGCCTAACGGCGGTATTCTGTGCGGATGACTATATCGCAGTATATCTTTACTATGCCGCGCAGAAGCTTGGCAAAAGAATACCGGAGGATTTGTCCATCATCGGTTTTACCGATAATGAAATACTAAGTTATATTCCTTTGAAAATGACAACGGTAAGACAACCAGTCGAGGAACTCGGACATCTTGCGGTAGAAGTATTGATCGATAAGATCAATGACAGCAACACACCGCCTAGAACGATTCGAATCAAGACAGAAATTGTAGAGCGGGACAGCGTGAAAGAAATATCATAGGTTATTCATAGAACCTTATAACCTTCCTGTCAAATAGAATTACGGTAATCAAAAAACAAGAAACATAGAGAGCATGCAATGTCTTCTCTGTGTTTCTTGTTTTTTGGCTTTTTATTCATAACTTCAAGGAAACTTCATTTGGGGCTGTCGCACTAAATATACGACGCCCTTTTCACGTTAATGATGTTTATCACATTTTAGGTTTTCAATAAGAGTGTATGATTATTATCCAACATAAGACACGTTCTCACTCGGTTGTCGCTCATAGCGGTACATAAGGCTGTGACAGATAACTATCTGCCACAACCTTATGTACCGATGGCGACAAACGGTCTCTTTATGGAATAATAATTCACACACTCTTCTTTTTAGATATTGATGTGATAAACATTCTAGTTCTATGTGGGCGCCTTTTTAGGTTGTTCGTGCGACAGCCCCAAGCAATTGTTTGAAAAAAATTGTTGATAGTGCTGAAATACGTGCAGAAACCGGTTGACAATTTGGAGGGTATATAATAAAATGCAGATATCAGCTAATATATACAGTATACCTACTGATATATATTACCAAGCAAAACAAAATATTTACATGTAAGGAGAACCAATATGCCATATCCTATAAAAGAGATTAAGCCAGAACTTAGAAACACCTTGGGCGCCATAGAGAGGGCGGTCTATCAGAAGCTTCAACCTTTGGAAATTACTATGTGGAAAACCAGAGAACCGGTCCCATTTAAAGAGCGGTGCAGCGGAGAGAAGAAAAGTCTTGCAGTCGGTGACAGCTGGGGAGAGATCTGGGATTGCGCCTGGTTTCATTTTAAAGGAGAGCTTCCCTCCAGTACGGCCGGGAAAAAGGTAGTATTACTTATTGATATCAGCGGGGAAGCCTGCTTGTTTGATTCCGAGGGCTGCCCGGTGCAGGGACTCACGAATGTCAATTCGGAATTTGATCTAACCTTAGGAAGACCTGGTAAAAGGGTAGTAGAGATCACGGATTGCGCACGCGGCGGTGAAATTATCGATCTGTGGGCGGATGCAGGCTGCAATGACCTTTTTG
Source organism: Lachnospiraceae bacterium (assembly GCA_015057615.1). Lineage (GTDB taxonomy): Bacteria > Bacillota > Clostridia > Lachnospirales > Lachnospiraceae > Mobilitalea. The sequence goes on from SVEA01000154.1 coordinate 28,977, forward strand.
GCAGATACAAAAACCGGGGACGTATCATCGATGCGGATATCGCGATCTGCAATGAGGAAATGAGAAAGCTTTCCTATGATTTTGAAGTATTGCTTGATTTAATGAACAATCTGCCGGAGAACAGCGCAAGGGTGCATAGCATTCTGCATTCCCTGAATCATGCTTCGCTGCTTCTTAATGAATACACCGAGGAGGAAGCACGACGCGCCAGGGAGATACTCTCGGTAGAGCTTGCGAAAAAAGGCGGAGACGCATCCCTAACCGTCCGTGCGGTTGGGCATGCACACATTGATCTTGCCTGGCTGTGGCCGATACGGGAGACGAAGAGGAAAGCAGCAAGAACATTTTCTACAGCTCTATGGAT
>SVEA01000155.1 GCA_015057615.1 Lachnospiraceae bacterium
ATGTACCATTACGTACTTCAATCCAGGTATTGCGTTTTTGCAATGCTTTGGGGAACAACGTGTTGCGGATAAAATATGTTCCCAATTACTCATCAAAGAATCATAAATTGTACAAATGGAGGAAGTTGATTTTATAGATTGGCTTTTGACACCCATATCATAAATAAATACATGGCAGGGTAACGGGGTACAAAAAACGATAACACTTTATGGAATACACACGAAGAAATTGGCAATAATAATGGAAAAGCCTACAATGGAGTGTGAGTAAAGTGATTATTAAAAGAGGAGATATCTTTTATGCGGATTTAAGGCCCGTAGTCGGCTCCGAACAAGGCGGTGTCAGACCGGTTTTGATCATTCAGAACGACACGGGCAATAAACATAGTCCAACCGTTATATGTGCCGCCATTACATCAAAAATGAATAAGGCAAAGCTGCCTACCCATGTGGAACTGGATGCCGATAAATATGGAATTGTAAAGGATTCGGTTATCCTATTAGAACAGGTAAGAACGATCGATAAGTCCAGATTAAAAGAGAAAGTATGCCATCTGGATCGTGATGTATTAAAGAAAATTGATAAGGCCCTCATTATTAGTTTATCTTTAGATACATATTTTAAATAATTTTTAACAGAGAAATCAAAACCTGAAACAATAAAGCAGCTGTTTTTTGAAATAAATGTTACTTTTCGCTTACTAATTTGAACTGCCAATGGCAAGCGAATTAATTCGCTTTGCAAATACCACGCCTGCGGCACAAAATTTGCAAGTAGTCAAGAAAGGATATGGATATTATGGAAGATGGCAACCCCCGACCGGGTGTCTTAATCATTATTTTGTTAATTCTGTTCAATGCATTTCTAGTCGTTGCTAAGACCGCTTTTGATAGCATAAACGAAAGTATGGTAAGAAAGAAAGCGGAGGAAGGTGAGCAAAGAGCCTTTCGATTATCGAAGCTATTTGACAAGCCGGAACATTACCGGTATGCTTTGCTGTTTGCTTTCCTTGCCGTAAATACCATGATTGGGGTAGTGTGGATGCAGTCGGTTCTCCCCGCTATCACCGGATTAACAGAAAAGAGCTTTGTAAAGAATTGCTACTCGATTCTGTATACCTTATTACTGGTTATGGTGTCTACTTTGTTTGGCGCAATATTGCCGCAGAAATGTGCAAGGAAATATGCACAGAACATAGCTTACCGTTATGCCGGGCTGATTGCACTGATCGGAGTTGTATTTTGGCCGGTCACCTGGATTTTGGAAAAAATAATGCGTTTTATCCTTCGAATAGTGGGAATTAAGGGAGAAAAGCTTCCGGAGAACATTACCGAGGATGAACTTATTTCCATGGTGAATGAAGGGCATGAGCAAGGGGTATTTGATGCGGATGAGGTGGAGATGATATCCAACATTATAGAGCTGGATGAAAAAGAAGCGCAGGATATTATGACACCAAAGAAGAGAATAATAGCGGTAAATGCTACGATGACGCTCGAGAAAGCATTGCAGTTTATGCTTTCTGAAAAATATACTAGGTATCCTTTATTCGAAGATAACCGTGATAATATCATTGGTATCTTGCATTTGAAAGATGTAATTACAGCCTACATAACCAAAGACCAAAAGAATAAAACGTTAAAGGAAATTGCCAGAGAAGCATATTATGTACCGGATACGCAGAATATCAATATCTTGTTTCATGAGATGCAATCCAAGAATATTCATATGGCAATCGTAATCGATGAATATGGACAAACTGCCGGATTGGTGGCAATGGAAGACTTCATTGAAGAAATTGTAGGTAATATTCAGGATGAATATGATGAAGAGGAAAAGCTGGTGATTGCCAAAGAGGCGGATTCGGTGATTGTCAAAGGAATCATTAATCTGGAGGATCTAGAGGAAGAGACGCAGATCGATCTACTCAATGAGGATTTTGATACCTTAAACGGTCTTTTGATTTCCCTGCTGGATCGTATTCCGGCGGACGGAGAGCAGGCAGTATTGGAATACGGCGGCTATCAATTTGAAGTTCTGGAGACGAAAGACAGGATGATCGAACAGGTCCGCATTTCAAAATTGCCGGGACAAGAAAATGAAGAAGTACCGTTGGAAGAAGTACAAAATCTTTAGCTGGGGAATACCACCAGAAGAGGCAGAAAATTATTGCAGCAAGAAATGAACGAAAAATTTAGGACAGAAAAAGACCCATCGATCGATGGGTCTTTTTTGGTAAGTAACTGGGGAGTTGCTTACCATTAGCGTATAATAGGGTGGGAGTAGAAAGTGTTTTATCACTGTCTATATTGTACATTATAGGGGGAAAGTGTGTCTACTTTGTGATGATATTCTTAAAAAAAAATGAAGATCAAAAATATAATATTAATAAAAAATATAGATTTTCATAAGTTGAGGAAGCATAATTAGGAAAGAGAACATATGAAATAGGAGCATACCGTTTTAAAAATTTTAAATTTGATATAAAAAAATGCAGGGAAAGATATTCCGCAGCAATTGTTTTTTAACAAGATTAAAATATGCCGGTCGGACCGGCATATTTTAAATTTATATATAATGTAGGGAGGAGAAGAGTGAAAATAATCACTTTCTAAATAGAGTATAAACGGAAGTTATGTTTAAATTATGGATAGAATAAAGACATTTTGTGAACATTTTGGTCCATAATTATGTCAGATAACTATATTTACTTAAATCAGTAAATATATTCCAGATTAGCGTAATTATGTGTCCCTGCTCTATCATTAATTTTGTGCTGCCATCGGCTGCGGAATGCGAAAAATACGAAAAATCGACAAATTTCCTAAATTATTATATTTGCAAGTGGAAACATATGCCATAAATGGCGGCGGATTCAACATGTGTTTCGACAAAAAATAGTATTATAGTATCAGTTTTTCCAAATAATATGTTGTCAGTGATTGACTTTCTGAAATAATGTATCATAATATATAATAATAAGGTAATGTCAGGTAGTATATAGATTATTTGAAATAAACCGGATATAACCATAAAAGATAAAACAACATAAGAAAAATTGGTGTCAACCCTTGACACTGCCACACTACACAGGAGGAGAAGGCTATGAAGCAACAAAAGAAGTTTTTTAAAAAGAGTGGGGAGAAAGGAAAGGATAGGAAAGAAACGAAAGATTTGGCTGCACAATGGATCAATACAGTCAAACAAACGTCCTTTTCAAAACTTATTTCTTCGATTCGTTTTAAACTAATTGCATCCTTTATCATACCAATTGCTTTTATTATAATATTGGGTGTAGTATCTTTTCTGGTAGCAGCTACAGGAATAAGAAACAACTATAGAGAATCATCGGCTCAGACATTAGAAATGACAGGCAAGTATCTGGAATTCGGATTAGATTCCATAGAAGATTCCGCGATCCAGTATTCGGTGGATAAGACATTCACCAAGTATTTTTCAGGTTTGTATGATACGAATGTAATTGAGAAAAGCAATGCGATAGCGGCAATCAGTAACACGGTTTCTGCAAAACAGGTAACCGATACATTTGTCGGAGATATTTACTTGATTTCCGATAAGGTAAAATCAATAACCTCCAGGTATAATTCAGGAGAGAATTTGTATTCTGGGATTACGGAAAGCGATACAGGTCAGCTTTTAAAATCTAATAATTTAAAAGCGATGTGGATCGGATATGATGACCAGGTCGACAGCTTATTGGGAGCTGATACCAATAAATACGCCCTGCGATTGATGCGAAGTATGCAGTCTGCGAATGGATATATTATCATTGATGTCAGTACCGATGCAGTTAGGAATGTTCTTGCGGATCTGGAATTGAGTGAATCAGGTTATCTTGCTATGATTACCGAGGACGGTAAAGAAATAATGTCAGAAGAGGGCGAGGAACCCATGTTCTATGAAACGAAATTTTACAAGAAGGCGTTCGAATCGGAAGAGGAAAGCGGCTCGGAATTTGTGAATTATAAAAAGAAAAATTATCTTTTTCTGTATTCTAAGATAGAAAATACCGGTGCAATGCTCTGTGCCCTGATTCCCAAAGAGGTCATTACAAGGCAGGCGGATCATATTAAGCTGGTTACCGTTGTCATTGCAATGATTGCCTGTGTAACCGCCATAGCGACAGGTGTTGTGATGTCGAACGGTATGGATAAGGTAATCAAAGGAATCATATCCGGATTAAAGAAAGCGTCAGAAGGGGATCTGACGGTAGAATTTACAACCAGCAGAACAGACGAATTCAGGATTTTGATCAATGAAATTCAAAATACATTCGGCAATATGAAGCAACTGATCCAGAAGGCGAGTCTGTCCGGCATGGAATTAAAGGAATCTTCCTCCAATGTATCGGATACCTCGGCAGAGTTTTTAAAGTCCTCCAAGGATATTACTTCATCCATTCAGGAGATCGAGCAGGGCATCATGCAGCAGGCGAAGGATGCGGAGGAATGTCTACAATATATGGATAATTTGTCCAAGAAGATTATTGTGGTTGGAGAGAATACCAAAGAAATTAGTCAGCTTGCGGATAATACGAAGGTAAGTATTAATGAGGGTACCGATTGTACCAATGAGCTGAATTACCAGACAAAATCCACCATTGATATCACGACGAATATCATTAATGAGATTGAAAAGCTGGCAGAGAAATCCTTGTCCATTAATAACATCTCCGATGTGATCAGTAAAATCGCCGGCAGCACGAACCTATTATCCCTGAATGCTTCCATTGAGGCAGCGAGAGCAGGGGAAGCAGGAAGAGGCTTTGCAGTTGTAGCAAGTGAGATAAGAAATCTGGCAGAGCAGTCAAAGCATTCGGCGGATGAGATAAAACATATAATAAACAGCATTCAGGAAGATATCGGAAATGTATTAAAAACCGCACAGGCATCCGGAGAGGTGTTACAGGCGCAGGAAGGAGCCGTAAAGAATACAACGGACTCCTACCAGAATATCAATGAAAATGTTGAGAAATTAGTGCAGCGTCTGGCAAATATCACAGAGAATGTTGGTAACATAGAGGAAGCGAGAGTAAGTACTCTTGGCGCGATCGAGAACATATCCGCTGTATTGGAAGAAATCGCAGCCTCATCCAATACGGTAAATCAAACCTCCAATGAACAGTTGGTGTCGGTAGAAACCTTGAATCAGTCTGCGAAAATCTTAAATGATAATGCAGAATTGCTGTTGGAAGCGATCCAAAGGTTTACTATTTAATGGGAAGATAAGAATAATCTTTGAAAACGGCATGCTCATGGACTTTCTATGGGCATGCCGTTTAAAATCTCTTTTTTTATCGTATAGGATTTGAGTGTTAAAAGCCAATTTATAAACCACCTTCATCAATTTGCACAATTTATGTGTTGATAAGTAATATGAAACAAATTTCATTCGCAACACGTGTTTCCCAAAGTATTGTAAAAAACGCAACTTGGTTGAAGTGCGTAATGGTACATAAGACCACAAAATACGTGATCTAAGTACCAACGACTTCAAACAGTTGCACATTAAATATTGTTTTCTATTACTTAAGTTTTTTCTTGGTTTATGCAAATTGACGAAGACGATTTGTTTAGAAGGCTTTTTGGTATTTATCTGCCTGCGGCAGAACGCGCTCGGGGCGAGAGTTTGCCAATGCAAGCTCTTTGCTACCTTGATTCGAGGCGTTGCTTTATAACAAGGAAAAAAACATTGAAATAGAATAAAGATCTTGAAATGGAGGAGAAGGTATGAAATTATCATTTCGCTGGTATGGGAAGGACGATCCGATAAAATTGGAATATATCCGGCAGATTCCCGGTATGTACAGCATTGTTACAGCGATCTATGATGTTCCGGTCGGTGAGGTATGGAATACGGAAAGTATCGACCACTTAAAAGAGGAAGTGGAGAAGGCAGGACTGAGGTTTGATGTCATTGAGAGCGTTCCGGTACATGAGGATATTAAGCTTGGTCTGCCGACAAGAGAAAAATACATAGAAAATTATAAGGAAAATATCCGCAGATTAGCAAAGGCGGGTGTCAAGGTAATCTGCTATAATTTCATGCCCGTATTTGACTGGACAAGAACACAGCTGGATAAGGTTCTGGCGGATGGATCAACGGCACTGGTATATGATAAGGAGCAGTTAGCAAAGATGGATCCCTTACGGGGAAAATTGTCCCTGCCGGGCTGGGATACCAGCTATACGAAGGATCAGCTGGCGGAAGTATTTGCAAAGTATAGGGAAGTAGATGAGGAAAAGCTGTGGAGCAATCTGGAGTATTTTCTTAAGGAAATTATACCCATTGCCGAGGAATATGATGTGAAAATGGCAATTCATCCGGATGATCCGCCGTACCCGATCTTTGGACTTCCGAGGATTATTACGAATGAAGCAAATCTTGACCGTTTTTTAAAGCTGGTAGACAGCCCTTATAACGGGCTGACCTTCTGCACTGGGTCGTTGGGAAGTGCGGATTTTAATAATATCGTAAGCATGGTAGATAAATACTCTGCTATGGGAAGGATTCATTTCATGCATATTCGTAATGTCAAGCTGTTGCCGGACGGAAGCTTCGAAGAAAGTGCACATTATTCCCCCTGCGGTTCCATGGATATTGTAGCGGTCGTAAAGGCGCTCCATAAGAATAACTACACCGGTTATGTCCGCCCGGACCACGGCAGAATGATTTGGGGAGAGACCGGAAGGCCGGGCTACGGTCTCTACGACCGCGGGCTGGGCGCAATGTATCTTACCGGTATATGGGAGACCTTGGAGCATGCAGATTAGTTCAAGAACCTTCTCCATTGAATAATTAACACAGGTAGTAATGGTTAAACAATCAATAAAACAGATGGTGTTATCATTGAACAGCTAATAATATCGGCATTGCTCATCAATACAATTATGGGTATGCCGATTTATGTTTTTTAAAAGATATTTTAATATTATCGATATAAAAGTACTGTCTAGCAAAAAGAGCTAAGTTATTCACTAAATACGGTTATTTCCTTATTGTCAAAAGTAACTAAATTATAATCTCTTATTAGCTTGCATCCACTTTTTCTATAATTTTCGTTCATTATATTGCCGTAAAACGTCTGATAATTTAAGCTCTCTTTTGCATAATACCTTTCTATATAATATCTTTGAGTATATAATATCTTCTCCAGTATATGAGGCAAGTACCTGCATGGAATATGATACCAACGGTATTTAAGAACATGGCGGGTTTGATCTGTATGTGTGATTACGATAATTACTTCTATCTGCATGTTACCCATGATGAAGATATAGGTAAATCTATTTCAATACTCACAGCAGAGATAAGAAATATGAATATCCGGTTGGTTTTTTTCCTACCTATTATTTATCTACCTTTGGCAGAACGCGCTCGGGGCGAGAGTTTGCCAAGACAAACTCTTTGTTACTATTATATAATTACTCAATTTTCCCACCAGGAAAGATAGCTGGATATTTGACATATGAAACAAAATAACTTCATAAATTGGTGCATTGACAATAAAAACAGCCCAGACTTTGGTATAATTATAAATTTGAATGAATTAACATATGCAAACATTCTTGGGCAGGTATTTGGATATATATATCAAAGAATCCAAGAAAAAAATAGTTCAAGATGAAGTCGTTTGGTAAAATTATGGGTAAAAGTATAAAATATAGCAGATACTGTAAGTACCCAGTAGGTTTTCCTATTGCTTATGCCGATTCATATCGGTGATTACGAAACTTCGGTATTAAAGCTATCGTAACTGTATCTGTTATATATACATTTGTTGTATACACAATTAATTCAATTAGAGAGCTTCGCAATCCCTTACGATCAAAAAAGAAAGGAAAATGGTGCGATGGAACGAATTTATTGTTTTCTGATTGGCTATGTATGCGGCTGCTTTCTTACAGCGGAATTTGTAAGCAAGCGATATGCTGGGCATGGTGTACAAAATGGCGGACCCGACAATCCGGGAATGGCAAGCATTACCATTAAATTTGGCATAAAAGCAGGACTTCTGGTGCTTGCAGGAGATTGTCTCAAGACTTTTCTGGCAATTGGCATCTGCAGCTTATGGCTTTTTAAGGAGCTTGGCAGCCTCGCTGTGAGCTACGCAGGGTTTGGAGCAGTGTTTGGGCATTGCTTTCCGGTATCCCGGCATTTTCATGGAGGGAAGGGGATCGCCGTTACAGGGGCATATTCTCTTTCGCTGTCTCCGCTTATTTGGCTGATCACTTATGTTCTGGGCGGTGTAGCGGCATTGATCAGCGGATATCTTGCAATCGGTTCCGCTGTAATTGCTGTTTTATTTCCCATTACTACCTTCCTTTTCGGTCTTACCGCGGAAGAAGTAATTTTAACAGCAATAACGGGTGTCGTAATTTTAGCCCGTCATAGAAAGAATTTCCGATTGATTCATTTTGGAGGTGAGCGGAATTTCCATTTTCTTAAGAGGATTTTCCGAGGAAAATAAATTGCTCTTGTAAAACCGGGCAGAATTATGTAATATTATAACTTAGGAAGTTGAATTGGATTAACTACAAAGGATAACAATGAGATTTGGGAGATAGATTACATGCGAATTGGATTGCTTCGGCATTTTAAGGTAAATTGCCCCCATAAGAAAATGATGACATCCAGGGAGTTTCGGGAATGGTCGGAGAAATATGAGGTTTCCAAGGTTATTAAGAAGAGAGTAGAAATGTATGGTATTAAATGGGATGTCTGCTATGTCAGTGATATGCCGAGGGCGATTACGACAGCGAAGGAAGTCTATAGCGGAAACCTGATGATTGATAAACTATTACGAGAAGTTGATAATGCGCCATTTATACATACGGAACGCGTAAAGCTGCCGTTTGAGGTCTGGCATATCTGCGGAAGACTTGCCTGGTTTTTCAAATCCAAGAGTCAGCCGGAGACGATTGACGGAACGAGAAGAAGGATTAATCAATTTCTTGATCGAATCGACTGGTCTAAGGAAAATATCTTAATTGTATGTCATGGGTGGATGATTTTCAATTTTCAAAAAGAACTCCGAAAACGTGGGTTTAAAGGGAACAAGCTTAAGCTGGTAAAAAACGGCGTTCTTTATGAATATATAAGAAAAGAAATAGAAAAGGAAATAGCAGATAATGAAAATAACACTGATCTGTGTGGGTAAGCTGAAAGAGAACTATCTGAGGCAGGGCGTTGAAGAATATGCAAAACGTTTGGGCAGATATTGTAATCTTGAGATTATCGAACTACAAGATGAAAAGACCCCGGATAATGCAAGTGAGGCTCTCGAGGAGCTGATTAAGAAGAAGGAAGGGGAACGGATACGAAAGTCTTTGAAGGAAGGCTCCTATTGCATTGCGCTGGCGATAGAAGGCAGGATGCATTCCTCCGAAGCGTTTGCGGAAAAGATTGCAACACTTGGCGTTACCGGAGTCAGCCATATCAGTTTTATCATTGGCGGTTCTTTGGGCTTATCCAAAGAGGTGCTGGATCGTGTGGATGATAAGCTGAGTTTTTCTAAGATGACCTTTCCGCATCAGCTGATGCGGATGATTCTGCTCGAGCAGATCTATCGTGCATATCGAATCAATCACCACCAGCCGTATCATAAATAATAGGAAGATATCCGCCTCGCTTCCTTTTTATATAATTTACGATCAATCTTATTTTAAATAGAGGCAGAATTCCCGGATATCTTCCTTTTTCTTATCGTTTTTAATCAATCCCATTCGTTCTTTTTACTTCATATTAATTCTTGTTTATCATATATAATCTCTTTAATAAAAAACAGAAATTCGGATAGGTATTATACTTCTTCGGCTTTTCTGCTTTCTTTAAATATATTAAAATCTTGCTGCATGGCTGGATTCAGTCGAAAGTATTCAAGCAAATCATCCAGATCGGATATGGTGGAAGGACTTAGGGAATGCTCGATCAGTTCGGTTTCTTTCAGCGGATTGCGGTTTCCGACCAGTGTTAGGAAGCTCTCCACGGTTTCATGGCGCTGCAATAGATACTCACCGATTTTCTGCCCGCTGTCCGTCAGCTGAATGATTTCATAACGGCTATATTTGATATAACCAAGGCTTGCCAGCTTAGAGATCATTTTTGAAGCGGATGACGGCTTAACATTTAAAAGTTCGGAGAGCTTTCCGACGCGGGTATAGTCATTTTCCATGCAAAGCCGGTATACCATTTCCAGATAATCTTCCAGAGCCGGCGTCAATTGCCTTTCCCGCTGGTTTGCAAGCTGATATCCCCGAAATGTTCGGAAGTCCCTGTTGTTATTCATAGCATCAAATCCTTATTTTTTATTTTATTAAGAGCCAAATCGTCTTTGTCAATTTGCACAAATTATAGAAAAATCAGAGTAATAGGAAGCAATATTTTCATACGCAACTGTTTGAAGTCGTTGGTACTTAGATCACGTATTTTATGGTCTTATGTACCATTACGTACTTCAACCCAAGTATTGCGTTTCACGCAATGCTTTGCGGGACTGCGGGTTGCGAATAAAATATGTTTCATATTACTTGTCAACATATAAATTGTGCAAATGGATGAAGTTAATATTATTAATCGTTTTGACACTTAAAATCATTCATAGATTCGTAACACATTTAGTGTCGGAACCATATATTAGCTTAGGGAAAGTTTATACCCCTATGCTAATATATTTTTTGTTTTGGAGGGTTATTACTATGAATAACAATCAAATTCCTTTAAATCAACTGCCGGTTGGCAAAAAAGCAAATGTTACAACACTAACTTTTGATGGTACGACCAGAAGACGTATGCTTGATCTGGGTGTCATCGACGGGACGGAAATCGAACCGCTCTACAAAAGTCCTTCTGGTAATCCTGTAGCCTATTTAATCAGAGGTGCTGTTATTGCACTGCGATCCGATGTATCGCAAAAAATCATGGTATCCATGCTGTAAATTAAGCGGGGCGTCAGCAAACAGGATAGGAGGATTCGTATGGGTTTAACAAGTATGTCGACGGGAGCAAAAGTATTAGATTACTGCGGGCTGAATATTGAAAAAGAGACAGAGCAGGATAAGATTGTAGCGCTTGCAGGGAATCCTAACGTCGGGAAAAGTACGGTGTTCAACAGCCTGACCGGGCTGAAACAGCATACGGGAAACTGGCCGGGGAAAACGGTCACGAATGCGCAGGGGAAATACCGGTATAAGGACAATAATTATATCATGGTGGATATCCCCGGAACGTATTCGCTGATGGCAAATTCAGCCGAAGAGGAGGTTGCACGGGATTTCATCTGCTTCGGTGGACCCGATGCCGTGGTGGTTGTCGCCGATGCTACCTGCCTTGAGAGGAATTTGAATCTGGTTCTTCAGACCATGGAAATTACAGAGAATGTAGTACTATGTGTCAATCTGATGGATGAGGCAAAAAAGAAGAAAATTCGGATTGATCTGGAAGCTTTAAAATCCCGGCTGGGGATCCCGATCGTAGGAACCAGCGCAAGATCCGGACGCGGTCTGGACCAGCTGATGGATGCGGTAGCATCTCTTACGGATGGTACTTTTAAAGCAGAACCGCTGCGTGTTACTTACTGCGAGGAGATCGAAAATGCCGTTTCCATGGTGGAATCTGTAGCAGCAGGGGCTTTGCAGGGAAAGGTCAACAGCCGCTGGATATCGCTTAAACTGCTGGACGGAGACGAGAGCCTGCTTCGGTCATTAAAAGAGTATCTTGGATATGATCTAATGCAAAATGAAGAAATATTGCAGAAAGTAAGAGAAGCTAGGTGCTTCTTGGAGAAAGCCGGAATTTCTTATGATCAGTTCCGGGATCAGGTTGTTTCAAAAATTGTTAAGACATGCGAAGAGATCGGCAATAAGACGGTTACGTTTGAGAAGGTGGAATATGCGGAGCGGGACCGCCGAATTGATAAAATTCTGACGTCGAAGATTACGGGTATTCCTATTATGATAGCATTACTCTTTGGCATACTCTGGATTACCATCACCGGTGCAAACGCTCCGTCGAGTCTGCTTGCCACAGGATTATTCTCGCTTGAAAAGCCGATTTCCAATTTCTTTTTGTGGATCGCAGCGCCCGAATGGCTTCGAAGCATATTTGTTGATGGCATTTTCCGAACACTTGCCTGGGTTGTGTCGGTTATGCTGCCGCCGATGGCAATCTTCTTTCCGTTATTTACCTTGCTGGAGGATCTGGGATATCTGCCCCGTGTGGCTTTCAATCTCGATAATTTCTTCCGCAGGGCTCACGCCCATGGCAAACAGGCGCTTACCATGTGCATGGGATTTGGCTGCAATGCTGCCGGAATCATCGGCTGCCGTATTATTGATTCGCCGCGTGAGCGCCTGATTGCGATCATTACTAATAATTTTGTACCCTGCAACGGGAGATTTCCGACCCTGATTGCAATTATCACTATGTTTTTTGCGGGAGCAGTTGGAGGAGCATTCCAATCCGTTGTTTCCACATTGATTCTGACGGCGGTAATTGTACTCGGTGTAACCATGACGGTGCTGATCTCGAAGCTGCTATCGAAAACGATATTGAAAGGAATGCCGTCGTCGTTCAATCTGGAGCTTCCGCCCTACCGGCGTCCGCAGATCGGCAGAGTAATTGTCCGCTCCGTTCTTGACAGGACACTTTTCGTATTGGGCAGGGCGGTTGCGATTGCCGCCCCTGCAGGCCTTATCATTTGGAGCCTTGCCAATATTCATATAGGGGGAATAAGCCTGCTTGGCCGGTGCGCCGGATTTCTCGATCCATTTGCAAGACTTCTCGGTCTTGACGGCTATATTCTGATGGCATTTATCCTCGGCTTTCCGGCAAATGAGATTGTTGTGCCGATCATCATCATGAGCTATATGGCAACGGGAACGCTAACCGATCTGGAAAGCCTGACCGAACTGCATGCGCTGTTTGTAAATCATGGGTGGACCTGGCTGACGGCTGTCTGTACCATGCTTTTCTCCCTGATGCACTGGCCATGTGGAACCACCTGTCTTACAATTAAAAAAGAGTCGCAGAGCATGAAATGGATGCTGGTTTCCTTTGCTGTTCCAACCGTGACAGGTATGCTTCTCTGTTTCCTGGTGGCAAATACAGTCCGCCTCCTGGGACTGGTATAAACGATATAAGAGTAGAATGGAGAGGCTGCTGCCTCTCCAATTTCGTCTTTTATCCTATCCTTCTCTGTATCCGGAGCCGAATCAAATTCGCGGATAAGTACCATATACATCGAATGGTAATCGTACAAGCTTACAATTAAATATAAGGAGCAAGTCCGCTTTACGGCAATAAGAATACCCCCAGAGATAATGATATGACTTTTTCATTGTCTCTCTGAGGGCTGGGGAGAGGATAAGCAGGGATTACTGGGGGGGAGTGAAACCAAAGTAGCGTAAAATTCCCAAATAGATACCATAGGCAAAGCCCCATTGGTTATCACGAAGTTTCTGTGCATCGGACACATTGGAGAGATAACCAAGCTCAACTAAAAGGGAAGGCATCTGCGTACGGCGAAGTACATAGAGGCTTGGATTCAGCCGTATCCCATTATCGTTTGTTCCGACGGTCTCGGTAATTCCATCCAGAATAAACCGTGCTAACCAATTTGCCTGTGTTAAGAATTCAAAAATATATACCTCTGTACCGTTTAATTCCGGATTATAACTAAAGTTGCAATGGATACTAATAAAATAATCCGCCGGCCATTCATTGGCCATTTGTACTCTGGCTTGTAAGCTTGAGGCATTACTTGTACCTAAAACTGTCGTGGGAGTTGGGCGCGATAAACGCACTTCGAACCGGTCATCATTACTAAGTAAATTGGCAAGATAGATACCTACCTGGTAGTTAATGTCTCCTTCATAGAGGCCATTGGCTTCCGCACCCGCATTTACGCTGCCGGCGGGGTTGTGGCCCTGATCTATAAAAATCTTAATTGCCAAAGGAACACTTCCTTTCCATTATACCGCTATACTATTATTATTTTATTCGATTGCCAGAAAGGTGTTACCGTCGGCAGGCATATATTGGAATGCTTGTGGAAATTAACGGAATACAATGCTATAATCTAGTAGGAAACAGAATGATAAATTGGATGATTTTTTTGTATAGAGGTATTTGTAATGAGCAAAAGAAAGCATAGGTTTTACAGAATAAATAAAAATAAAATTATCACACTGGCTGCATTTAGCAGCTTTGCGGTCGGGATTATTATTCTTGTTATCGGGATGGCATTTTATAAATACCGGATTTCAGAGCTGGGGTTAGTGGATTCTATCAGCCATCAGGAATATAGGAACCATTATGTGATGATATCGGAGCAGGCGGATGAGCCGTTCTGGGAAGTAATATATCAGGGGGCTTTGGATAAGGGGAAGGAAGAGGATGCCTACATAGAGAAGCTTGGAAGCGGTTTATCCGTATCCTATTCTATAGAGAATCTGATGGAAATTGCGATTGCATCCAAGGTAGATGGAATCATTCTGGAGCCGAACGGGGAGGAAGCGGTTACCGAGTTGATTAACAAAGCAGATCAGGAAGGGATTCCGGTAATTACGGTTCTTAAGGATGAGCCCTTAAGCAGGCGGAAAAGCTTTGTGGGAATCAATCGCTATAACCAGGGACAAGCATATGGGGAGCAAATCCTTGAGATTGTATGTGAAGATAAGAATCATGTGATTGTTTTATTAAATTCGGATCCGAAGGATACGAGTAAAAATATTCTCTATGCCGGAATTCGGGATGCGGTCGGAGATCATAATGTGTTTTTGGAAGCGGTAAAGATCAATCGGCAGAGCGCTTTCGGCTCCGAGGAAGATATTCGAAAGATTATTATGGATACGGTGAATCCGCCGGATGTTTTTGTATGCCTGACGGCAGTGGATACGCTTTGCGCCTATCAGGCAGTGGTGGATTATAATAAAGTGGGGGAAATTGAGATTATCGGATACTTTGATTCTGAGCTTATCGTAAGAGCAATTGAGAAAGAGATTATCCATTCCACGATGATGATCGATGCAAAACAGGTGGGAGCCTACTGCGTGGACGCATTGACGGAATACCGGGAAAAGCTGCGGGTCAGTAATTATTTTCCGGTGGATATTAATGTCATCAATCAGAAGAATATTGAAAACTATTTAAAAAAATACGGCAGTGAGGAAGAATAAAAAACTATTGGTAATAGACACCAATACATAGTACGATATTAGTGACAAAAGCCGATTTATAAACTCGACTTCGTCAATTTGCACAATATATATGTTAACAAGTAATATGAAACAAATTCATTCGCAACACGCTGTCTCACAAAGCACTGCATAAAACGCAGTACTTGGATTGAAGTATGTAGTGGTATATAAGACCATGAAATACATTGGTCTAAGTGCCAACGCCTTCAAACAGTTGCGAATTAAAATGTTATTTCCTATTACTTATAGTTTTACCTTGATTTGTGCAAATTGATGAAGACGATTTGTTATGAAGGCTTTTGTTAAGCTAATCATGGTACAAGCAGAGTGTCAGGTACAGAAGAAATATATGCAAAGAAGGAAATGCGGGGGATTGCTAGATGGAATCAACGAAAAAAATGGGTTCAATTCGCAGAAGGTTAGTTATGGTTTTCGCGGTTACTACCGGCGTTGTTTTCTTGGTAAATATGTATATGTACTATAATATCAATAAATCGATCAGTACCATTGATGAGGTCTATGTCAGTAATATGGAGCTTAACAACCTGATCGAAACCTTAGCGGATGTGCAGAAATATGTCTATGAATACCTGAATACGAAGAGCTCCGATTCTCTGGAAAATTACTATCGTAGTGAGCAAACCTATCGGGAATTAATTGATAAATTGAACCGTAAGGTCATCGACGATGACCGAATGTTGATGCAAAAAAATATAAAGAATATGTCCGAATCCTACTTAAATACTGTGGATGATGCTGTCAATGCAAAACGAGGCAGGAACATTGAAAAGTATAAGGTGAAATATGAGGATGCATTTACCCTGTATGAGTACATTCGTACCTATATTAATAGCCTGAACAATGAACATTTCAAATACAATTCCAATCATTATATGCTACTTCTGATGTCGCTTCATTATTTGGAGGTGATTAGTACGGCTGTTCTGCTGGTTATCATGATTTTTAATATCATCCTGATTATCGTTGTAACGAGAAGCATAACTGGCCCGTTAAGAAATCTTACCGAAGCGGCGAATGAGGTGGCAGCCGGCAATTTTGAAGTGGATTTATTGCAAACCAATTCCGCGGATGAACTTGAGATCGTAACCAAAGCATTTAACACAATGATTTTCAGTATCCACGAGTATATCATTAAGACAAAGGAAAGCATGGAGCTACAAAGCAAGATGGAGCAGAAGGAGCTTATGATGACCAATCATCTTAAGGACGCCCAGTTAAAGTACCTCCAGGCACAGATTAATCCGCATTTCCTCTTTAACACATTAAATGCCGGAGCACAGCTGGCTATGATGGAGGGAGCGGATAAGACATGCCTTTTCATTGAAAATATGGCAGAATTCTTTCGCTTTAATATGAAAAGCTTTGATCGGGATTCTACCATTGGGGATGAGCTGAAACTGGTTGACAGCTATATCTACATCTTAAATGTCCGTTTTCAGGATGGAATAAATTTTTACAAGGAAGTGGATGAAGAGGTACTTGATAAACGAGTGCCCAGCATGATTTTACAGCCGGTGGTTGAAAATGCGGTAAACTACGGTATCCGTAATATCGAATATGAGGGAAGAATCGAACTGAAGGTATATCAGGAAAGGGATACGATTTTAATTACTATCACGGATAATGGTGCCGGAATGGATAAGAGTACGATCGATCGGATCATGAATGCCAGGCTCCAGGATAGTGCGGCTTTGAAGGCAGGGGCTGTTGCAAAGGATTCGAACGGGATCGGTCTTGGTAATGTAATCAATCGGCTGCGGCTGTATTATGATCGGGAGGATATCTTCAAGATAGAAAGCGGCGGTCCAAATAAAGGCACCAGGGTAACTATTTATATACCAAAGATTGATTTAGCGTTAAAAGCTGATTTATAAATTGACAAAGATTTTTGTTAGTAAGGCTTTTGACATTCAAATCAAGATTAAATGAGCAACCCAAAGAGATGGTTTGGAAAAGGGGAGAGGTCATGTATCAGATATTGTTAGCGGATGATGAGGGGATTGTGATTGATTCCTTACGATTTATTATTGAGAAGAATTTTAAGGACCGATGTAGGGTGGAGCATGCGAATACCGGCAGGAATGTAATCGAGCTTGCAGAAAAAATAAAGCCGGATATTGTGATCATGGATATTCAGATGCCAGGAATTAATGGAATTGACGCAATGAAGGAAATTCGAAAGAAAGACAGCTCCGTCATTTTTATCGTTATGACAGCATTTGATAAATTCCATTATGCCAAGGAGTCCATTAACCTGGGAGTTCTTGAATACCTGACGAAGCCGGTCAATCAAAAAATTGTTGTAAAGGTATTACAGAAAGCCATGGATCTGATCGACGAGGAGCGTAAGAAACGCAGCAATGACCTTAAGATACGTGAAAAATTAGAAATTGTAATTCCAATCATCGAGAGCAATTTTATCTACGCGGTTTTGTCAGAAAAGGACTTTGCTCATGTAGAGAATAATTTTCGAAGCCTTCTTGGGATAAAGGAGGAATATGGAATGATGATGGTCGTTGAGTTCGGTGATTCCTTCGAGGATGGAGTACTTACCAATCCGATCGGAATGAGTGTTAAAGCGCAGTCTTTTTATCCTCTTATCCGGGAAAGCCTGAAGGAGGAATTTACCTGTGTAATCGGCCCGATTATGGTGAACCGGATACCAGTCTTCCTTCCCTGCCATACGCCGCAATTAGAATATGATGACCGAAATGCACTGGTTGAAAAGGCAAGGAAGATGATTCGCGATTTGACCAAAAGAATTGATGTCCAGTTTAAGATTGGGATCGGCTCCGTTAAGAAGCTGCGAAAGCAAACGGAATCCTATCAGGAAGCAATGAGCGCGGTACGCAACAACAGGGGAAGGGTCGCCCATGTGAGGGATTTGCCGATTGGCTGTGAATATGAGGAGGATTACCCGGTCGAGATTGAGAAAGAGCTGTTTGAGGCGATTGAGAAAGGCAATTTAGAGGAAACAAAAATCAAGGCAAACATTTTCTTTGACTGGATGATTTCCCATTATGCGGATTGTGAGATGGATATTAAGCTAAAGGTACTGGAAATTATCTTATTTGCGGAGCAGAAGGCTTTCTTAAGCGGTGGGATGAAGTATTATTTTCGCTATCGAAAGAATTATCTGGAGATTTTAATGCAAATCAAAGGCTATCCTAGTCTGCGCAAGTGGTTTCTTGAGAAGGTGGCACAGGCATGCAGAAATATTAATACCAAAAAGGAAGAGCAGGCAAGCGGTATTATAGCAAAAGCAAAAGCATACATCAACGAGAACTATCACAGAGACATTTCGCTGGAGGAAGTTTCAAGATCGGTGGATATCAGTTCCTATTATTTCAGCAGGCTTTTTAAGGAAGAAACCGGTGAAAATTTTATAGAATATCTGACTGCGGTCCGTATGGAGAGGGCAAAAAAATTACTGCAGAATCGGGAAATCAGCATTAAGAAGGTCTGCGTCGAAACCGGCTATAGTGACCCAAATTATTTCAGCCGAATATTTAAGAAACAGGTAGGAGTAACGCCAACGGAGTATAGGGAGAGGTATTATGAGAAAAATTAGGATGTTATCGATACTTTCTATAGCAGCTCTGGTTCTACTGCTCTTTGGGTGCGACCGCCGTAAAGAAGCGGCAGTGGAAACCGATATTACAGAGGAAAAAATGCAAATCGGGCTGTCCTTTGATTCCTTTGTCATAGAGCGGTGGCAGCGGGATCGGGATATCTTTGTGTCAACGGCACAAGATCTAGGGGCGGAGGTAAATGTGCAGAATGCAAACGGCGATTGTAAGGAGCAAATATCTCAGATTGAATACCTGATCGAGAAGAAGATGGATGCTATTGTTGTAATTACCGCAGACAGTGATGCATTGCGTGATGTTCTCTGTAAGGCGAAGGAAGCCGGTATTGTAACGATCGCGTATGACCGGCTGGTAAGAAATGCAGATGTGGATCTGTACCTTTCCGTCGACAGCCAAGAAATCGGGCGGCTGATGGCGGAAACTCTGGTGAACGAGGTGCCGGAGGGCGGGAATATCGTTATTATCTACGGTTCCCCGGTAGATCATAATGTTACCCTGATGGAGAAGGGGGTTCAGGAGGTTCTTCGTGAGAGCAGCCTGCATGTGGTCTATACCGCATATGCCGATAACTGGCTGGCAGAGGAGGCGTTTCATGCGGTCAATTCAGCACTGGCAATCACCGAGGATATTGGCGGTGTTCTATGCGGCAATGATGATCTTGCCAGTCAGGCATTCCGTGCACTTTCGGAGAACCGCCTGGCAGGGAAGGTGGTATTAACTGGTCAGGATGCGGAGCTGGCAGCCTGTCAGAGAATTGTGGAGGGTACCCAGACGATGACCGTATACAAACAGGTCGACAAGCTGGCAAAACTGGCGGCGGAATACGCAGTTAAAATGGTACGTGGGGAAGAGGTCAATCTGTCCGAAACGGTCTATGACGGAAGTAAGGATGTACCTTACGTTAAGCTGGAGGCAATCGCCGTGACTAAGGATAATATTGATGAGGTAATTATTGGAGGCGGGTTTCAGCAGAGAGAGGATGTTTACCTCAACGTTCCTCAGAAGTAAACCCAAAGCCTTTCTGTCAAATAATTATTAATTGGAACAATTTATGTACCCTGGTTTTTTCTTGATTTGTGCAAACGGAAGATATTAATTTATGAATTGGATTACGAACTAAAATTGTATATTGGAATAGCAAAATGCTAATGTTAGGAATTTATTGCCCTTTCATTAGCATTTTGTTGCTATTGCCAGAGGGATGGAAGAGAAGCTGGAATTCACCGCTAAAATATACGATAGTTTGCAAGTTAATCCTATCTCTCAAATGATATATATAAATTGTACTGTTATAAAATGATATGAACGACAAAACCGATTTATAAACTTTACTTCATCGATTTGCATTTCTATGTGTTGACAAGTAATAGGAAACAAATTTCATTCGCAACACGCAGTTCCGTAAAGCATTGCAAAAAGCGCAATACTTGGATTGAAGTACGTAATGGTACGTGCCAACGACTTCAAACAGTTGCATAGTAAAATATTGTTTCCTATTACTTGAATTTTACCTTGATTTGTGCAAATTAATGAAGACGATTTGTTAAGAAGGCTTTTGTCGGGCTAATCATAAAATATTATTATAAAGGGAGGATTTTTGCATGAAGAAAAGATTACTTGGTATCTTATTTTGTCTCTTGATGCTTTCTTTTGTACTGGCAGGCTGCGGCAAAGATACGCAGACCTCAGGTAAGGGAGGCAAAAAAGTCGGTGTAGCTATGCCTACGAAGGACCTTCAGCGTTGGAATCAGGATGGGGATAACATGAAGAAGGAATTGGAGGCGGCTGGCTATAAGGTTGACCTGCAGTATGCGAATAATGAGATCGCACAGCAGGTTTCCCAGCTTGAGAATATGATTACCGGAGGCTGCGATATCTTAGTTATCGCATCCATTGATGGTGACTCCTTAGGAACTGTTTTAGCGGATGCGAAAAAAGCGGATATACCGGTGATTGCTTATGACCGTCTGATCATGAAAACCGATGCGGTTTCCTACTATGCAACCTTTGATAACTATATGGTTGGAGCCATTCAGGGACAATATATCGCGGATCAGTTGGATCTGGAGAATGCAAAGGGACCCTTTAACATTGAAATATTTACGGGAGCTCCGGATGATAACAATACACACTTCTTCTATGGCGGTGCAATGGATATCCTGAATCCTTATATCGAAAGCGGTAAGCTGGTTGTGGTATCCGGACAGAAGAAATTCGAAGAGGTCGCAACCTTGAAATGGTCAACCGAGGAAGCACAGAAACGTATGGAGAACCTGCTTACCGCCTACTATGCGGATGGAACAAAGCTGGATGCCGTTCTTTCCGCCAATGACTCCTGTGCGATTGGTATTTCCAATGCGCTGGTTAATGCAGGCTATACCTCGGATAATTTCCCAATCTTGACCGGTCAGGACTGCGATATTACCTCGGTTAAGAATATCCTTGCAGGTACCCAGTCTATGTCCATCTTTAAGGATACCCGTACGTTAGCAGCGCAGGTCGTTAAGATGGTAAATGCTATTATGAATGGGGAAGAAGTTCCGATTAATGATACCGAAACCTATGATAATGATACCGGCATTATACCTACCTATCTTTGTAAACCGGTGTTTGCGGATGAAAGTAATTATAAGGAAATACTGATTGATTCCGGTTACTATACGGAGGATGAGTTGAAGTAGGAAACGGAGTTACTATTCACACCCGACATGTATACCATGTTATGATTTTGACGAATGCAAATACTTCTTATCGAATATCATTTGTCGAAATCATACTATAGACTTTGTTAGGGGTGTGAACAGTAAAGAAACGGAAGAAGAAAGAGGCTGTAAAATGCAGTGGGTACGGGGCTGTTGCATCTCCATCTGCAATCGATTCAGGAAGGGCAATCCGGTATTGATCGCATTCGTTTTGCAACCGCCCCGGCCTTTCTTAACTACAAAGCTGATTTGAGTGTCAAAAGCCAATTTATAAACCAACTTTGTCAATTTGCACAATTTATGTGTTGACAAGTAATATGAAACAAATTTCATTCGCAACACATTGTTTCCAAAGTGCTGCATAAAACGAAACGCATTGCAAAAAACGCAATACTTGGATTAAAGTACGTAATAGTACATAAGAC
>SVEA01000002.1 GCA_015057615.1 Lachnospiraceae bacterium
CAATGAAATCCTTTCAGGTATTTTGGAGTTTTCGTCGAGGACATTATACCAAAAAAGGGAGGTCATTGCTCTTTTTATTGCAAACTCCCATAAAATCAAGGTTTAGAACAATAAAACAAGGTAGTTATTTGACACTACCTAACATTATGGGGAGGCATATTTATGGCGAGTAATTACGAGATCAAACTGCCATACCTGATTAGCGATGGTATGGTTTTACAAAGAGAAAAACGGGTGAAAATCTGGGGCGAGGCGGCTCCAGACAGCTTCATTACCTTAACTTTCTGCAATCAGCAATTTACTGCGGCTACGGATGAGCATGGGAAATGGGAAATCCTCTTTCCAAAGATGCAGCACGGCGGACCTTATGACATGGTGATCGAGTGCGGTATGCAGAAAAAAATTATTCACGATGTATTAATCGGGGAGGTATGGGTGCTCGGTGGACAATCCAATATGCAGCTACCTGTGGCAAGAACCCTGGATTTATTTGAAGAAGAGGTAAAAAACACGGATTACCCCGAGATTCGTAAGTTCTCCGTACCGGAGGTCTTTGATTTTCATGGACCACATGAGGAGCTGTCAGGAGGCAGCTGGATCTGTGCAAATCCGCAATCTATATATGAATTTAGTGCAGTTGGTTTTTTCTTTGCGAAGAAGCTATACGATCAATACAAGATTCCGATCGGGCTTATTCATACAGCGATCGGAGGAACCCATGCGGAAGCATGGATCAGTGAGAACAGCATAAGACGTTTTAATCGCTTCCGGGAGATGCTCACCCTTTGCAAGGAGGATTCCTATGTAAATGGGATCAAGGAGGCAGAGGAAAAGAGAAATCAGAAATGGTATGAAGATCTGAATGCAAACGATGCCGGTATGCTGGAGGAGAAGGACGGCTGGTATCGGGAGGATTATGATGCTTCCGATTGGAAGGAGATCGATCTGCCTCGAAGCTTTCGCGGTACGGAGCTGGAGAAAAGCAAGGGTTCCGTGTGGTTTCGGAAGGAGATTATGATTCCGGAACGGTATGCAGGTGCTGCGGGCAAATTGGTCCTTGGTACGATTGTTGATGGGGACGAGACGTATCTAAACGGCGTTCCGGTTGGAAATACCGGCTATCTGTATCCGCCCAGAAGATATGAGATTCCGGAGGGATTAATAAAGCCAGGGAAAAATGTTCTAACCGTCCGCGTCATTATGACAAAGAATATAGGAGCATTCGTAACCGATATGCCGTATTTTATCAAAGTAAACGGCGAGAAAATCCCAATCAGCGGAACCTGGAAATACCGGGTCGGTACATCAATGGAAGCCCTGGCTCCGATGACCTTCTTTCAATATAAGCCCGTCGGGCTATACAACGGAATGATTTATCCGTTAAGAAACTATGCAATCCAGGGTGTACTTTGGTATCAGGGGGAATCCAATTCGGGGCAGCCGGAGGACTACTATGAACTATTTAGGACAGTAATCAGCGATTGGCGTTCTATCTTTTCATGTGGAGAGTTCCCCTTCCTGTATGTACAGCTTACAAATTATTGCCCCTGGAGGATGGAACCGGAAAACAGCGGTTGGGCAAGAATTAGAGAAGAGCAGAGAAGAGCGCTCTCTATTGCCAATACCGGAATGGCAGTGATCCATGATGTCGGAGAATATAACGACCTTCATCCGCAGGATAAGAAAACCGTAGGAGAGCGGCTGGCTCTGTGGGCAAGGAAGCTCGTACATGGGGAAGATCTGGTATGCAGTGGACCGATTTATGACCATATGGAAGTGGAAGAGGATAAAATCCGACTTCATTTCACCCATACTGGCAGCGGATTTAGAATAAAGGGAAAGGAATTAAAGACTTTTACCATCTGCGGTGAGGATGGAAAGTATCAGAATGCGAAAGCGTATATTGACGGAGATACGGTAATCGTATTCTGCGAAGAGATTAAGAATCCGGTCAATGTGCGATATGGCTGGTCCGATAATCCGGAGGAAGCCAATTTATACAATAGGGAAGGACTTCCCGCATCTACCTTTACCACGGAGGCTTTATAACGCTACACTTTTCCCCAATATAATTTGACTTTTATATGTAAAAAAATATAATTAGAGAAATTTGTATTTATTGTATATAATCTGTAATTGTTTTTCCGAAGCAAAGTAAAGAATACATATTTTAATAATCATAGGGGGGGGATATGAAATGAGAATATTAATTATCAATGGCAGTCCCCATAAGGGGAATACATGGCGTTTGACGGAGAAAGTAAAAGAACAAATTGCGGTTCTCGATAATGAAGTGGAATTTGAGGAAATACATTTAAGCGAATTAAATATTCCATTTTGTATCGGTTGTAGCGCTTGCTTTAGAAAGGGGCATACTTTTTGCCCTCATAATCCGTATATTCAGCCTGTTATGGATAAAATTGAAGAGTGTGATGGAGTGATTATTTCCGTTGCCTGTTTTCAAGGTGCGGTTACTGCCCTTACTAAAAATTTAACCGACCATTTAGCATTCTTACTTCACCGCCCCAGATACTTTGATAAAAAGGCTTTAATCATTTCAACTACAGGTGGTGTCTCTGCAAATACTGTTACTCAATCCCTTGCCAATACTTTGCCAGGATGGGGATTTAACAAATGCTATCAATTACCTATTGTTGCATTAAGCTGGAACGACTATAAGCCAACGGAAAAACATGAAAAAAAGGCATATAAAATATCGAAGGCATTTTATATGGATTTAAAATCAAAAAAACTTCACTCTCCTAAGACCGGCGTTTTAATTCCTTTTAACTTATTTCAAGCCATGTGTGAGGAATATGCACCTGGAACTGAATATCCAACACAAGACGGAGTCTTTTGGAAGAAATATGTTGGTATGAGATATGCTCCGGGAATTCCACTGCCAATACACAAAAGGGCAATAGGAAGGCTCATCTATCAGATAGGGAAATATCTTTCGCCAAAGATGATTGTAACATACAAAAAGTGAATTTTTTATAGAAGAGTTCCATCTTCGCTTACCTTATTTCGCCAGAAGCCTTTCATTTAAGAGTCTTCTGGCGATTTTTCATTTTGAGGCATCAACCAGTTTTGATTTGTTAGCATTCATTTCGAAACACGATTTCGTTTATTCTTGACAATAATTGGCATGAAAGCTATAATTTCATAAAAGAATTAATGGCTATGAAAAGATTTTGAAGATATTTAGCTAAAACATTACTATCTGATATTTGAATTGGATCAAATTAATACGAATATTTCTTAAATATAATGAAGAGGGGATATGGATGTGGAAAAACAAAATGGTATAAAAACGTTGCAAGTTGTAATCCTTGTACTTTTTTTAACTACAGCTTTGGCAGGCTGTCGAGAAAAGGCAGCAACAGATTCTGTATCTGATGAAGCGAATGCGGATGAAGACTCACTCGTTATAGCTATGATCAATGAACCAACTAGTTTTGATCCTTTTTTTGCTGATTCAGCGGATACGAGAAGCATATTATTTAATATTTTTGAAGGACTGGTAAAACCAACTAAGGATGGAGAACTTATGCCAGCAGTTGCGGAAAGTTATGAGACCTCTGATGATGCGAAAACCTATACATTTGTTTTAAGGAATGATATTAAATTCCATAATGAAAATTTGGTTACTATGGATGATGTAATTTATTCCGTTAATCAGGCAATCGATGCAAAAGTGGCTGGTTATGATAATATTATGTCGGTAGAAGCCATGGATGAAAATACAATAAAGATACAATTAAAAGAAGCAGATAATGAATTCTTACCATATTTAACCACTGCGATTGTTCCGAAAGACTATACGGAACAAGCGACGAAACCAATTGGTACAGGGCCATATAAAATGGAAGCTTTCACGGAGCAGCAGTCACTTGTAATGGTAAAGAACAAAAATTATTGGCAAGAAGGACTCCCATATCTCGATAAAGTAACATACAAATCCGTAGCGGATGGTGCTGGTGCTTTATTAGAGTTGAAAGCTGGAACGGTTGATTTACTATCTGTGGAGTATTCCGTTATTCAGCAATTAGATTCAAAAGAATATAGTATTGAGGAAACATCCTCTAATTCTGTTCAGTTACTTGCCTTAAATAATAATTATGAACCATTAAAAGATATAAGAGTGCGGCAAGCAATCAGTTATGTAGTAGATTCACAGGAGATTATGCAGACGGTAAACAAAGGATATGCAAAGAGGGCAGGAAGTCCGGTGATTCCGGCATTAGCTAAACTTTACGATAAATCCTTAGATGATTCTTATAAAAAGGATGTTGGAAAAGCAAAGCAGCTTATGGAGCAAGCGGGCTATCCGAATGGATTTGATTTGAAAATAACAGTTCCATCTATTTATCAGGTTCATATAGATACAGCTCAAGTAATAATTAATCAATTAAAAGAAATTAAAATTAATGCAACAATTGAAACGGTAGATTGGTCCACGTGGTTAAGCAATGTATATACGGATAGGCAGTATGAGGCAACCGTTGTTTCAGTAGATGGTAAGAACATTACAGCTAAAAGTTATTTGGGAAGATATGTTTCAAACGCAGATAATAACTTCGTAAATTATCATAGTACAGAATATGATGATTTATATGCTGCTGCTGTAAAAGAGCCGGATGAAATAAAACGTAATGACTTATATAAACAAGCACAGCAGCTTCTATCAAGGGATGCAGCGAGTGTCTACATAGAAGATATTTCAAGACTATATGCATTTCGAACGAAATTCACAGGAATTACGAATTATCCGCTATATGTATTGGATTTGTCAACGATTAGAAAATCAGAATAATTTGTAGGAAAAGTACTATGGTTACCACAATGAAATAGGGGCTTTTGCGCCTACTATTTCTTGTGATTATCGAGTACCAATTATACTTGAGGATGATGTTTTATGCGGCGAATATTAAAAAAATTATTAATACTTCTTTTTACACTTTTTATTATATCAATATTAACATTTGCGGTATTTCATATTATCCCAGGAGATCCTGCAATGCAAATTCTTGGAACAGAGTCCTCACCAGAGCGTTTAGCTGTATTACGTGAAAAATTAGGTACGAATAAAAGTTTAGTTGAACAGTATTTAAGCTGGATAAAAGGGTTGACTACGGGTGATTTCGGAGAGTCCATTAAATATAACAAACCAGTTCGAGAGTTAATCGTTGATCGTATACCAGTTACAATGTCTCTAGCGATAATGTCAATATTATTAATTTTACTTTTATCGATTCCTGTTAGCGTGTATTGCAGTAAAAAGAAAAATACTTTTACGGATGAATGTATCGCTATAGTAACTATAATTAATATTTCAATTCCTAGTTTTTTTCTTGGGATTTTATTTATATGGGTATTTGGGCTTCTACTAAAACTTTTTGTACCAGGAGGTTATGTAAATTACCATGAGGATTTCGGGAAATTTATCAAATATCTTTTCTTCCCTGCACTGGTAATTGCATTACCAAGTAGCGCTGTAGTAGTAAAATATTTGCGTTCTTCTATTTTAAATGAAATGAAGCATGACTATGTTAGAACTGCTTTTAGTAAAGGAAATTCCGAGAATGGAGTATTGTATCAGCATGTTTTAAAAAATGCAATGGTATCTGTAATTCCGCTTTTCGGTATGATAATTGGGGATGTTTTTTCAGGAAGTATCATTATTGAACAGGTTTTTAGTATACCCGGTATCGGTAAGTTATTAATCGCTGCAATTATGTCAAGGGATTATCCATTGGTTCAGACATTGGTTTTAATGATTGCATGTATTGTTGTAATATCGAATACTTTGGTTGATATTATACTTCAAATTATTGATCCAAGAATCCGCATATAATAGGGGTCAGTGTGAATCGTCTCGCAAAAAAAACTGCGAGCAAAAAGTCTCTTTAAATACGAGAGACTAGGTTTATACCTAAAAAGCATGGGCGTAAACGAATTAATTCGTTTTGCAAATACCTAGCCTGCGTCACAAAGTTAGCAGGTAGTCAAGAATGGGCATGGTTATGATTATGAAGAAAAATATAAATATAAAAATTGGCATAATTTTAATTACTTTTATACTCCTCCTACTTGTAATTGGTCTTTTTTATACGCCCTATGATATAAATGAGATGAATCATATGGAAACATTTCAAAAACCCAGCTTTGATCATTTATTGGGAACCGATAATATGGGGAGAGATATTTTTAGCCGTGTTATGGTAGGAACCAGGTTTACTTTATTTGTAGCGATATGTACTGTTTTGGGAAGTGCGATAATTGGAAGTATATTAGGGATACTTAGTGGTTACATTGGCGGGATAATAGATGAACTCATTATGAGAGTAATGGATGCAGTCACTTCATTTCCCGGAATATTAATTGCTCTTGTAATGGTATCGGTTTTGAACTATGGACAATTTACGATCATTCCAGCATTGTGTATTATGTTTATACCAAGTTTTACTCGTATTATGCGAACTGGAACATTACAATACAAAAATAGTGAATTTGTTGATTATGTGAAAGTATTTGGAGCTACGGGATTTCGAATTATGATCGTTCATATATTACCTAATTTGTTTCCCTCTCTATTGTCTTCCATTATTATAGGATTATCGAATGCTATACTAGCAGAATCCAGTATGAGTTACTTAGGATTAGGCATTCAACCGCCAACTCCGAGCTGGGGAAGAATGTTATATGAATCACAAGCCTTTTTATTTTCTTCTCCCTGGTGTTCAATTGCACCTGGCTTTATGATAATGATAACAGTAATAGGCTTTCATTGTCTCGGAGAAGGAATTCGCAAAAAATATTGTTAGGGAGGCTTGTAATGTCGGACAACTTACTATGTGTACAAAATTTATCTATCGGGATTGAGAACGATAAGCAATATTTGATCGGGGTAGATGGTATCAACTTTACGATGAAGACAGGTGAAATTCTTGGTATCGTAGGAGAATCTGGATGTGGTAAAAGCTTAACAGCACTTTCCATCTTAGGGTTACTGCCGGAAGGTATATCGGTATTGGAAGGACGTATTATATTTGATCATAAAGATATGGTTTCCATAAAGAAAGAAGAACTTCGACAGATACGGGGAAAAGAGCTCTCAATAATTTTCCAAGAACCAATGACTTCCTTAAACCCTTTGATGAAAATAGGTAAGCAGATTGGAGAAGTAGTACGATTGCACAAAAGGACAGTAACCCGACAAGAAGTTAAGAAAGAAGTGTTAAGCACATTAGAAAAAGTCGGGATAAGTGAACCGGAAAGATGCTTTCATGCCTATCCCCATGAATTATCTGGCGGTATGCGTCAACGGATAGTTATAGCGATGGCGATTATAGGTAAACCAAAACTTTTGATAGCCGATGAACCAACAACTTCATTGGATGTAACCACACAAGCACAAATCCTTAACCTATTAGTACAAATTCATAAAGAGTTTGATACCTCAATTCTTTTTATCTCACATGATTTGAGAATAGTAAAGCAGTTTTGTGAGCGCGCCCTGGTAATGTATGCTGGAAAAATCATGGAATACGGAACCGTTGATCGTATTTTTAAATATCCCGCTCATGAATATACCAAAGGCTTGTTAAATTCGATTCCGACAAGAAATTGGAAAGGAAAAAGGCTCCCATGCATTGCTGGAAAAGTACCAAACCTTACAAAACGTAATGTTGGGTGCCCGTTTGCCCTACGATGTAAAAAGGCAGAAGAGGTCTGTTTTAAGGAAAGTGCGCCATGGATTAAACTAGGAAATGGCCATAGTGTATGCTGCCATTTTGCAGCGAAGGAAAGAGAGAAGAACGATGGTAGATATTGAAAAAGTTTTAAAAGTTGAAGGAGTCTCCAATTCCTACAAGAAACGAAAGTTTGGCTTTGAAATGAAAGATGTGCAGGTTTTAGATAATATTAACTTCCATATTAATAAAAGGGAGTTTTTTGGATTAGTTGGAGAAAGTGGTTGTGGAAAATCAACGTTATGTAGAGCTATTCTGGGTTTGATAGATTTTGATGGAAAAATAACAATATCTAATTTGAATCGTAAAGAAGATAAAAAGAAGGTAATCGCAAGAAAAGTACAGGCGGTATTTCAAGACCCAATGAGTGCATTAAATCCCAAAAAGACGATCGGCTTTATCTTAGAAGAACCTTTAAGGATACATAAAATTGGAACCAAAAAAGAGCGAAGTATGCGAGTGAATGAAATATTGGAGCTAGTGGGGCTTGATTCTTCTTATAGAGAGCGATATCCAAGTGAATTGAGTGGAGGGCAACGTCAGAGAGTATGTATTGGGTGTGCTCTTATTTTAAATCCAAATTTAATCATTGCAGATGAAGCAGTCTCAGCATTGGATGTATCCGTTGGTGCACAAATATTGAATCTTTTTCAAGAGCTGCATGACTCCTTTGCTATGTCTTTTCTCTTTGTGTCTCATGATTTGAATCTTGTGTACTATTTGTGTGACCGAATTGCTGTGATGTATAAAGGAAGTATAGTTGAAATGGGAGATGCAGAAGCAATTTATTATCATCCGCTGCATCCATATACGCAACTACTTTTATCTTCGATACCTAAATTAGAGGAAGAGGGACAAAAAGAAATTTGCAATGAAGAGAAAGACATGATGACTAATACAGTAGTAAGTGGCTGTAAGTATTATCAGCTATGTAAACTTGCAAAAGAAGAGTGTAAGACATGGAATAATATGTTAATCAATGCTGCTGAAAACAATGAGAAGCAACATTATGTAAGCTGTCCGTATTATAACTATTAATTATATCCTCGATTTTAATAATTGAGGTTTTCAAATATTTAATCAAAGATCATTTATATTTAGCGGGGTGATATAATGGAAGAGGTTAAAAAGTTAGTTGAAGGATTATTAAATAGCGATAACAAACAAGCGTATCAGTGTTTAAAACAGCTAGAAAGTGAAAGTAATCTTTCCGCAGAGGTTTATCAATTCTTCGATATATTTGTTGAAATGCTTAGTAATACAAACTCATATATTAGGACAAGAGGAATTATTCTAATTGCAGCCAATGCAAAGTGGGATGTCGATCATAAAATTGATGAGATAATTGATTTATACCTAAAGCATATCACAGATGATAAACCGATCACAGCACGACAATGCATCAAGGTATTGCCCTCTATTGTAAGATATAAGCCGGATTTGAAACTTGAGATAGAGAATGCACTGCATCGTGCGAACCCAACAAGATACAAAGATAGTATGCAATTACTTGTGTTAAAAGATATTCAGAAAGCTTTGGGCGATATTCAAAAACTTTAGCAAAATTTATAAGCATAAACTCCATAAGGATAGTTCAAATCCCATCTCACAAGCCGTGTTTAAAGTAAATATAGAAATAAAAATACATCATCGGAGGTGCACGAATCATAAAAAAAATGAACCTAGGCTAGCCATCACGCTAGCGATTTGGTACAATAAATGAAAATGATATGTTGCGCAAAAGCGCTGAATTAAAGTTTATTGATATAACTTACTGCGTTTTTTACAAAAGAAGCAATAAAATATTTAACTTAACAGAAGAAA
>SVEA01000156.1 GCA_015057615.1 Lachnospiraceae bacterium
ATGATTTCGACAAATGTATCCGATTCGGAGACGCTTCCGCTTAGTTGCATTACGTAGCGGTACATAAGGCTCCAAAATACGGAGCCAAAGTACCGACGAATGCAAATACTCCTTATCAGATATCATTTGTCAAAATCATATCATGAACGAAAAGAACGTTCATGATCTTTAGCTCCACTCGGAAATTGCAAGTAAGCTTGCATTTCCTCATTACGCTTTTATTATATTATAGACTTTGTTAGGGGTGTGAACAGTAACATTGATTTAACATGATTAATTTTTGAAAGATGTTTTTAGAGTAAAAGCCGATTTATAAAACTAACTTTATCAATTTACACAATTTATGCATTGATAAGTAATATGAAGAAAATCAAATAAAATCAGGAAATTATCTGAATTATTTTATGAGAATTATAATTTTATCTTCTTCCTTAATTATATAGTAGTAAATCTATATGCTAGATGATCTTAGCAGCGTATTAATTTAGAAAGTCCAATGAAAATCACGATTTATGTAAAAATATCGTAATTTTCATTGGACTTCTCTTTTACTGTAAGCAAATTGTGAAGGATTAATATTTCTGTTTGTTAATTATATAACAATCTCTTGCCTTCTACTCTATTGCGCTACGGATCTGTTATACCGGATATGCCTGGTTCTGTGTATCCGCAGCGGCTACATCTACCTTGGTTTTTTGTGCCTGTCTGTATTTGAAAAAATCCAGAGCAACCTGCGGGAACAGTGCATAGGTTAATACGTCCTCGTCCTGCTCCTTCCAATCCGTAATCTCCGCTTCGATCTTCTTAAGCTCAGGCTTAATCAGATCTGCCGGACGACAGGTGATCGGTTTTGCATCTCCGATTGCTTTTTTCACTACTTCCGGATTGAATGGTTTCGCCGTCTGTCCATATTGACCGGAAAGCATTGCCTTTGATTCCTTAGTTACCATCTTATAGCGTTCTCCTGACAATACATTCAGAACCGCCTGTGTTCCGACGATCTGGCTGGACGGAGTTACTAAAGGCGGCTCACCGAAGTCCTTACGAACTCTTGGGATTTCCTCCAGAACATCATAATAGCGATCCTCCGCTTTCTGCTCCTTTAACTGGGAAAGCAAGTTGGACAGCATACCGCCGGGAACCTGATATAGTAAGGTCTTAATGTTAACGCCCATTACCTTCGGATTCAGTCTGCCGGAATCTAATGCTTCATCACGCATCGGGCGGAAATAATCTGCAATTTCAGCAAGTAATTTCTGATCAAACCCAGTATCAAATGGCGTTCCCTTAAAGGTTTCAACCATAACCTCAGTTGCCGGCTGGCTGGTACCCATAGCAAATGGAGAAACCGCCGTATCAATAATATCGCAGCCTGCTTCTACTGCCTTAAGATAAGTCATTCCTGCAACACCACTAGTGTAATGGGTATGAAGGTCGATCGGTATCTTAACTGCTTTCTTTAATGCAGTTATCAGTTCCGTAGCTTTATAAGGAACCAAAAGTCCTGCCATATCCTTGATACAAATGGAAGATGCACCCATGCTTTCGATTCTCTTTGCCATACCTACATAGTAATCCAGGGTGTAGGCATCTCCTAAGGTATAGGAAATTGCGATCTGGGCATGACCCTTTTCCTTATTTGCAGCATTCACCGCACATTCCAGATTACGAAGGTCATTTAGGGCATCAAAAATACGGATAATATCGATACCGTTCGCAAAGGACTTCTGAACGAAGTAAGCTACAACATCATCTGCATAATGACGATATCCAAGAATATTCTGCCCTCTAAATAACATTTGTAGCTTTGTATTCTTAAAACCTGCTCTCAATTTTCTTAATCTTTCCCAAGGATCCTCCTTGAGGAAACGCAAGGAAGCGTCAAATGTTGCGCCGCCCCAGCATTCTACTGAATGATAACCAACTTTATCCATTTTATCAATGATCGGGAGCATTTGTTCCGTAGTCATTCTTGTTGCGATTAAGGATTGATGGGCATCACGTAATATGGTTTCGGTTATTTTAACCGGTTTTTTAGCTTGTTCTGCCATTTCTCTTCCTCCTGTTCTAAATATTAATCAATATTCTTCTAATTCAATATATTAATAAAAATAATTTTTTTACTTTCCAAAAATAGCAAGGAAGGTACCTGCTACTACTGCAGTACCGATAACACCTGCTACGTTAGGTCCCATTGCATGCATAAGCAGGAAGTTCGTCGGGTCTGCTTCCGATCCGACCTTCTGGGATACTCTTGCAGCCATAGGAACCGCAGATACACCAGCTGAACCAATCAAAGGATTGATCTTACCACCGGAAATCTTATACATGAGTTTTCCAAAAAGTATACCGCTTGCCGTACCAAACGCAAAGGCTATTAAGCCAAGCAGAACGATTTTAAGGGTGCTTAGGTTTAAAAAAGCTTCGGCACTGGTGGTAGCTCCAACCGAGGTTCCCAGCAGGATAACAACGATATACATCAAAGCATTCGATGCAACGTCAGTCAACTGGCGGACAACACCACATTCTCTGAACAGATTACCTAACATAAGCATTCCGACAAGAGGAGCAGTGGTAGGAAGGATCAAAACTACGACAACGGTTACGATAATCGGGAAAAGAATTTTTTCCGTCTTGGTTACCGGACGAAGCAGCTCCATTTTAACCTCTCGCTCTTTCTTCGTTGTTAACAGCTTCATAATCGGCGGCTGGATAATCGGTACCAGAGACATGTAGGAATATGCCGCGACAGCGATTGGCCCCATTAGCTCCGGAGACAGCTTTGAAGCCAAAAAGATCGAAGTCGGTCCATCTGCACCGCCGATAATAGAGATTGCAGCGGCAGCACCGTCTTCAAATCCAAGTAAAATCGCACCAAAATAGGCAACAAAAATACCCACCTGTGCAGCAGCTCCTAAAAGGAAGCTGGAAGGGTTTGCAATCAACGGTCCGAAGTCAGTCATAGCGCCAACGCCTAAGAAGATAAGAGATGGCCATATACCGTACTCGTCACCAATGTAAAAATAATGCAGTAATCCGCCGGCTGAAACCAGTTCGCCATTGGCGTCATACACCGGCTGTGCCATAATACCAGGGAAAAGATTCACTAGCAGCATTCCGAACGCAATCGGAATTAATAGAAGCGGCTCGTAGTCTTTCTTAATTGCTAAGTATAAAAGGACACATGCAACAACGATCATAATAATATTTTTGTACGTTATTGAATAAAATCCTGAATCATGAAGCAATCCGGATAATGTGTCAATGATATAATCCATTTTTTTAAGCCTCCCATCTACGGGATTTCACATATTGTACAAAGACAATGAAACATGTAAAATCGTTAATTTAATGTTACTAAGACGTCTCCTGCTTCAACCGACTGTCCTGCAGTTACATTGACACTTGCAATCGTACCGTCCTGAGAAGCAACAATTTCATTCTCCATCTTCATTGCTTCGAGAATTAATACTACGTCACCCTTTTTAACTGTCTGTCCAACATTTACTTTAACATTAACAATTTTACCCGGCATAGGGGAGTTGATTTTTACACTTCCTGTAGAGCCGGATGCTGCAGGCTTTGCTGCGGGTGCTGCTTGTACCGGTGCAGCGGGCTTTACTGCAGGCGCTACCGGTTTTACAGCAGCTGCGGGTGCTGCGGAAGCTGCTGATTGAAAACCTTCTTCAACAGTTACTTCATAGGTGTTACCATTTACTGTAATTGTATAATTTTTCATTGTTAATAACCATGCCCTTTCTTTACTACCTGCAAACTTTTTGCCGCAGGCTAATATTTGCGTGTGAAAAATTGATTTATTACATTAACGCCCATGCTTTATGGGCATAAATCCTGAAGAATAGCTGCTTTTGCTATTCTTTCAAAGTCTCTCGTATTTAAACGAGACTTTTTGCTCGCAGTTCTTTTACGAGACTATTCACACTATCCTCATTGTATTGATATCCATAGATATCGCTGCTAAAGTTTATATCTAATCTTTATCCTCTTCTATTAACTTTACGTATCGAACGAACAACTAACCCATCCGAAGGTACCTCTTCACCTGTAGCTGCACAGATCGCTGCTGTAATAACAGCAATTAATTCACTATCATCGGTTACTAATTCCATATCTTCTTTCTCTTCGATCTGATTAATAACCGTATCAACAGGGCTGTTATCTTTCTCCTGATTACCCGATTTTCTTCCTTGTAAATAAGGGATAATTCGGAACATATAAATAAGCAAGGTAATCAGTATTAATACTGTAAAAACGATAAGTAAGCCGAGTAAGGTGTTTAGGGATGCAGTTTCTAAGCGTTCTCCCATTGGTCTTTGTGAAAGTAGTATAAATTTATTTCCGGATATCATATTCTGTATTCCCATCATTTCACCTCATTCTATATAAGGGAACCATGTTTTTTATCAGGACGGCTCTCTCTCTTTGTAAATAACATCTCAAAGGAGTATATTACATGCTTACGAACCGTTTCCGGCTCGATAATCGCATCTACATAGCCTCTCTTTGCAGCAGACAAAGCGCTGGATTGCAGCTCTGCATATTCAGAAGCCTTCTCCTTCATGGTTTTTTTATCTTCCTGTGCATACATAATCTGTGATGCAAGATCGGAATCCATCATACCGATTTGCGCATCCGGCAATGCAAAAACCATATCTGCACCGATGTGTTTGGAATTCATTGTTAGATAAGCGCTTCCATATGCCTTTCCAACGATAACATTCACCTTGGGAACGGATGCATTTGCAAATGCATAGGTCAATTTTGCAGAAGCCTTCGCAATGGTCTTCTCTTCCTCAACAGTTGCACGATAGCCGTTTACATTTGTAAGGGTAAGTACCGGAATATGGAACGCATCACAGAAGGTAACAAAGCCTGCGGCCTTATCACAACCTTCGGTAGTTAAAGAACCATCGAATTTCTCGATTACTTTTCCTTCCTCATTCTGTATCTCCGTACGGTTAGCAATGGCTCCAACGGTCATGCCGTTTAAACGTATAAAGCCGACAACCATTTCTTTTCCATAATCCTTTTTGATTTCAAAGAAATAGTTATTGTCTGAAATATCTTCTAATGCTTTTTTTGCATCTGCGATATCGGAAGACAGCTGAGGTACCAGACGGTTCAGGTCATCCGTACAGTCCTCATAAGAATCATCATCCTCATTGTTATTCGGCAGGATTGATATAAGTTCACGAATTTTTTGAATGACATCTGCCTCGGATTCACCTACATAGTCAACGGTTCCTGCAGTTTTATGGAATTCCGAACTGGAGGTATCCAATTTCTCTTTATAGTTGCCAAGTAAAGTATTCGGTGAATTTACGAACAGCTTAGCATTATTTCCTTCCATAAATGAAAAATCACTTAAAGATGCCGTCACCGCTAAGCCGCCACCGGAATTTCCAAAGATAGCGGTAATTTGAGGAATAACGCCGGAAGCGGATACCTGCTTCTGGTATATTTCCCCAAAGCCGTTTAGAGCGTCGGTTGCTTCCTGTAACCTCATACCGACAGAATCGATCAAGCCAATAACAGGAGCCCCTACTTTAAGTGCTAAATCATAAATATATGCAATTTTTTTGGAATGCATCTCTCCAATTGAACCACCCATTGCAGTCGCATCCTGGCTATAAATATAGACAAGATTGCCACCGACAATACCGTAACCGGTTATGACTCCATCAGCTGGTATTTCTTTTTGCTGTAAATTGAAGTCAGTATTCCTTTTTGTAACGAAAGCACCGACTTCAACAAAACTATTGTCGTCCAGCAATGAAGTAATTCGTTCTCTTGCTGACAGTTGTGCTGTATTACTCATGTTCAGCCCTCCATTTTCTTCTATTGTTTAATTAAATTCCAATTCTATGCCAATTATAAGTTTAAGGTATTTGACGGAAAAATGCAAGGATAAATTAAGAAATGTACCTACAATTTGGATATTCGTAAATCTTATGATAGAATTCGATTGATCTTGTCTAGGTCGAAACCTTTTCGATACAAAGAAGCAATCAATTTTTGCTTTTCCTCCCAAGTAAGCTGTTCTGTATCAACATTTTTCTTAGCAACCGCCTTTTTTATGGCAATGATTTCGGGATCCTCACTTTCTTCCTCCTGGTATTCTGCTTCAAATACCGAATCCAGAATGTCTTTACTGATTCCTTTCCGGTTCAGTTCTGTTTTTAGTGCCAGCTTGCTTTTTCTATGCTTTCTGTCTCGAATATAAAGGGAAGCATATCGCTCATCATCCAGATACCCGTAGGAATCCACATAGGCAATCGTCTGGTCAACAATTTCCTCCGGATAGCCCGCAACCCTTAATTTTCTTCTTAGTTCCACCCGGGTGCGGTCCTGTGTTTTCAAAAGAGCCAGAGCCTTTTGCTTCGCACGGTACAAGATGATCTTCTCACAGATTTCCTTATAGATTTTCTCCGGCAGTTCCATTCCTTCCTCTAGCTGTAACCGGATCACATCTTTTTGATAAAGGGGAAATGCATACGCCCCATCAATAAATATCCTTACCTTCGTCTTTGAAATTCTTTCAATTTGGGTGATTTCCATGATCGCTCTCCTTTATTCTTTCCCTTCACTTGGAAAATCAATTCATCTTGCTGGTAACAAAGAGTTTGCCAAGGCAAACTCTCGCGCCGAACGCGTTCTGCCGCAGGTAGATAAGATAAATACCTTACTCACTTCCTATCCGACAAAAAAAGCTGTCTGTAATAGTTCTCTGTCCTTCGGTCAATCATAAGTAATGTGATTGACCGAAGGACAGATACTATTAAAGACAGCCTGCTAATTATTTTGTATCTTTATCTTTCTTTGTCTCTTTCTTTGTCTCTTCCGGCTCTTCTTTCTTCTCTTTTACCGGATTCAACATATATTTCTCTCTTACCTTCTCTTCAACCTCAGCCATGATCTCAGGATTGTCCATCAGAAATTGCTTGGCATTCTCCCGTCCCTGTCCGATCTTATTATCCAGATATGCATACCATGCACCGCTCTTATTAACAATCCCTGCCTCCGCGGCCAGATCCAGAATATCTCCTTCCTTGGAGATCCCTCTTCCGAACATAATATCAAATTCTGCTTCCTTAAACGGCGGAGCAATCTTATTCTTAACCACCTTGATACGGGTCCGGTTACCGACAATCTCGCCGCCTTGTTTTAAGGCCTCTATTCTTCTTACATCCAAACGAATGGAGGAATAGAACTTTAATGCCCTGCCGCCGGTAGTGGTCTCCGGATTACCGAACATAACCCCGACCTTTTCACGCAGCTGGTTGATAAAGATAACCGTACAGTTCGACTTACTGATGACTGCTGTCAGCTTTCTTAATGCCTGGGACATTAGCCTTGCCTGCAGGCCGACATGAGAATCTCCCATCTCTCCGTCAATCTCGGCTTTGGGAACCAAAGCTGCAACCGAGTCAACGATTATGATATCAACCGCTCCGGAACGCACCATTGTCTCGGTAATCTCAAGTGCCTGCTCTCCATTATCCGGCTGCGATATATATAAATTATCAATGTCAACACCGATGTTTTTCGCATAAGCCGGATCAAGTGCATGCTCTGCATCGATAAATCCGGCGATGCCGCCTCGCTTCTGAATCTCTGCAACCATATGCAGAGCAACCGTTGTCTTACCACTTGATTCCGGGCCATAGATCTCAACGATTCTTCCTCTGGGAATACCACCCAATCCTAATGCTATATCAAGGCTGATGGAGCCAGTCGGTACGGTCTCTACATTCATCTGCGTGCCGGTCTCCCCGAGCTTCATAATGGAACCTTTCCCATACTGCTTTTCGATCTGTGCCAGGGCAGATTCCAAGGCTTTCATTTTCTCATCCTTTGCCATTCTACATTATCCTCCTTAAGCGAACTAATGTTCTTGTAATTATAATACTCTATCTCCGGTTCAATGTCAACTATAACTTTCTCCTCAGGCAGATCCCAGATTTACTGCATTGATAGCATTGATAAATAATAGGGAACAAATAAATGCTGCTCCTTAAAATAGAATGAATATATTATCTTTCGATGCTTTAGAAATAATTTTGGGGAAGAATAGTTAACGATCCGATACCTTTCGATTGGAAATAAAGACAGAACCTTTTTAGAATATTTGATATTTCTATTATAGCAAGGCTGGAAGATATAGTAAACCGTCTTAGCAGTAAAATCATTCCTAAAAATAATTCTGTTTTTTATCAAATTTACCGAAGAAAATAATTATCGAACAAAGTGGCCCATTTATTTCCATAATAAATACACCGATACATCGGTTGTTGCAAAGCGAATAATCTGTTGACCTTCTTATATCAACTGCAGATAAAAGTGCAGCAGACCCAATGATTTCTTTCGGGAAGTAAATTATCTTAATACAATTTGCTGGGAGTACTTATCTTTGGATCGTATCCATGTTCGACGAAAGCCTGAACGATCTGATTCTTGTGCTCTTCCCCGAAGGTTTCCATGGTAATCGTAAGTTCTACAGCTGTATTACGATTGATGCTGACAAACTGATTATGCTCCAAACGGATGACATTCCCCTGCTCGTGTGCAATGATGGATGCCACATTAACAAGCTCTCCCGGACGATCCGGCAGTAAGACAGAGACGGTAAACACCCTGCCTCTTTGAATCAGCCCAAGCTGTACCACAGAGGAAAGGGTAATGATATCCATATTACCGCCGCTTAGGATGGAAACAATTTTTTTATCCTTACAGGGCAGATGCTTTAGTGCAGCAACCGTCAGCAGTCCGGAATTCTCCACGACCATTTTATGATTCTCAATGATATCAAGGAAATTAACGACCAGCTCCTGATCTTCTACCGTAATAATATCATCCACGTATTTTTGTATGTAAGGAAAGATGACATCCCCCGGTGTTTTTACCGCGGTACCATCCGCAATGGTATCGACCGCAGGAAGAGTGACAACATGTCCGGCTTTTAAGGAGGCATTCATACAGGCGGCGCCGGCAGGTTCTACACCAATCACTTTAATATTCGGGTTTAACATCTTTGCCAGTGTTGCGACACCTGCCAGTAATCCACCGCCGCCGACCGGAGCAAGAATAATGTCTACCGTAGGCAGCTCCTTAAAGATTTCCATAGCAATTGTTCCCTGCCCGGTAGCAAGAACCTCATCATTGAAAGGATGAATGAAGGTATACCCCTTTTCTTTGGCTAATTTCGTTGCATAATCACAGGCCTCGTCATAGACATCTCCATGCAGAATTACCTCCGCACCATAC
This sequence comes from Lachnospiraceae bacterium, assembly GCA_015057615.1. Taxonomy (GTDB): domain Bacteria; phylum Bacillota; class Clostridia; order Lachnospirales; family Lachnospiraceae; genus Mobilitalea. The sequence continues at coordinate 9,286 of SVEA01000156.1, forward strand.
CCCTTCGTACGGTTTACTTTAATTAGTGGAGTTGTCGTAGGCATTACAATAACCGCTTTTGCATGATACAGCTTCGCTGCATAGGCGACTCCCTGGGCATGGTTGCCCGCGGATGCGGTAATCAGCCCCTTCGCTCTTTCTTCCTCCGAAAGAGTGCTGATCTTATAGTAAGCACCGCGAACCTTATATGCCCCGGTAAACTGCATATTTTCCGGTTTTAAAAAAACTTTATTTCCGGTGGTTTCCGAAAAATAATCGCTGTACATCAGTTCGGTACGAAGGATTACCCTTTTTACGACTTCGGCAGCTTCTTCAAATTTGTCCAGTGTCATCATAATAACCATTTCCTTTCTTCTTGACCACCTGCAAACTTTGTGCCGCAGGAGGTGGTATTTGCAAAGCGAATTAATTCGCTTGGTGAAGATGTTTTTTCTTCACAGTTACGCCCATAATGCCGCTTTGCGGCATCTCAAAAACCCGGAAGAACAAGGAGTGAGCATCCATATGCGAACTTCGCAGTTCTTCCCGTGTGAAGATGTTTTTTCTTCACACTTCCCTCATTTCTGCGCATATATTAGCGCATCCTATTCTTCCCGGTCCCTATTCACTCTTTTCAAATAAAGCGTTGATAAAGTCATCTGCATTAAATTTCTGTAAATCGTCTATTTTTTCCCCGATGCCGATATATTTTACAGGAATACCAAGCTCGGATTGAATAGCGATTGCAATTCCTCCTTTTGCGGTTCCATCAAGCTTTGTTAAAACGATTCCAGTAATATCCGCTACCTCACTAAATTCTCTTGCCTGAGCAAGTGCATTCTGTCCCGTCGTTCCATCCAGCACCACCAAAGTCTCCCGATATGCCTCCGGATATTCCCGGTCAATGACACGGTTGATCTTCTTCAGTTCCTCCATCAGGTTCTTCTTATTGTGAAGTCTGCCCGCCGTATCGCATAAAAGTACATCGGCATTTCTTGATTTTGCTGCTGTAACTGCGTCGTAGATAACTGCCGCAGGATCCGAGCCCTCTTTTTGTGCGATGATTTCAACATTCGCACGGTTCGCCCATTCTGTCAATTGTTCGATTGCCGCCGCACGGAACGTATCCGCCGCAGCTAATATCACCTTTTTCCCTTTATCCTTTAGCTGTCCCGCTAATTTACCAACGGAGGTCGTCTTACCGACACCGTTTACTCCGATCAGCAGTACTACGGACTTTCTGTTCTCAAAGTCATAGGCATTCTCCCTAAGTTCCATCTGTTCCCTCATACTGCTGATCAAGAGCTGCCTGCACTGCGACGGATCTTTGATTTTCTGCTCCTTTACCTTTGCTCTAAGATTCTCCAAAATGGAAGTCGTTGTATTAATTCCAATATCCGCCATAATCAGTATCTCTTCCAATTCCTCATAAAAATCTTCATCAATACTGGAAAATCCGCTGAATATCGCATCAATTCCGCTCACTATGTTGTTTCTTGTTTTGGTCAGTCCATGAACCAGTTTACTAAAAAATCCAGATTTTTCTCCCATAATCCACACCTCTATCATATACTTTTATTTAAAATTTTGAGGATCGAAAGCCTTTCTAAGCAAACACCTTCTTCCATTTGCACAACGCAAAGAAAAACGAAGTGATTTGAAACGTATTTTAATACGCAACTGTTTGAAGTCGTTAGTACTTAGATCGCGTATTTTATGAACTTATGTACCACTACTTACTTCAATCCAAGTAATGCGTTTTTTGCAATGCTTTGCGTTACATTTTACAGCACTTTGCGGAACTGCGGGTTGCGAATGAAATTTATTTCATATTACTTGTCAACACATAGATTGTGCAAATTGACGAAGTCAGGCTTATAAATCAGCTTTTGTCACTCATATCTTATCATGAATTCGTCTTGCTACTTCTATTTATCTAATTCATTCTCAATCAGGCTTACGGAAACTAAAGTGGATACCCCTTTTTCCTGCATTGTGATTCCATATAGAATATCCGCAGCCGCCATCGTACCTCTTCGATGCGTAATAATTATAAATTGTGTATCTTTTGTTAATTTATGCAGATAATTTGCATACCGCTTCACATTCGAATCATCGAGGGCAGCCTCGATCTCATCCAAGAGACAGAATGGGGAGGGCTTTAGGTTTTGAATGGCAAAGAGTAAGGATATCGCAGTAAGCGCCTTCTCTCCACCGGAGAGCTGCATCATATTCTGCAGTTTCTTTCCGGGCGGCTGTGCATTGATACGAATTCCCGCCTCGAGGATATCTTCTCCCTCCGTTAATTCAAGATCCGCTTTACCGCCACCAAATAATTCCTTGAATACAAGGTCGAATTGTTCCTTGATAGCTTTGAATTTTTCCGCGAATTGAATTCGCATCTCGTTATCCAGATGTTCGATTATCTCTAAAAGTGCTTCCTCTGATTTGAGTAAATCCTCTCGCTGGGTGCTTAAGAACTCAAAACGTTCCAGAAGATTCTTGTAATCCTCTATCGAATTTACATTAACATCTCCCAGAGATTTGATCTGTCCCTTCAAATCTCCAATGGATTTTTTGATCTGCGGTAAGGTTAAGCTCTCATCCACCGGATATTCGGAGGCAGTGGTAAAGGTAAGCTCATATTCCTCCCACATATAACTGATCAATTGATCCAATTGCTCCTCCAGCTTTTCCTTTTGGCTGTTTAATCGAAAGCATTCCTTATCCAAATCGTTTATACGGTTCGAGAGTTCTTCACGCTTTGTAAGGAAACCCTTATGCCGAATGGTGATCTGCTCCCTCTCGCTGTTTTTATCCTTGATTTTATTCTCCAGCTCGGTAATGCTCTGCCGATAGGATTCGATCATCGCTTCCGTACTAAGAATTGTCTGCTTACGTTCTTTCACAAGTGCCGAGGATTTTAAGGAATCCTCCTTAAGTTTGCCGATTTCTTCATAGAGCTTTTCAATATCCTTTTTTACACGCTTTACGTTTTCAAGGAGGAACTGATTACTTTGCTCCAGAGAAGAAAAGTCCATTTTAAGACCTGATACCTTTTCATTGGCAAGACGTTCCTTTTCCCTTTCTTCCTCCAGCCGCTGATTGATTTCCTCAATGCAGGCTTCCTTCTCTTTATTCTTTTCAATATTCTCGGTTAAGGATTGATTTAATTGATTTAAATTCTCCTTCAATTCCATTACCTGAAGATCAATCTCATGTAATTCCTTCGTATATTCTGAAAATACCGCTTCGGATTCCGCTTTTTTGGCAAGCTCCCGGTCTAAATTCATTTTTGCCGTATTCTGCTCCAGGAATTTATCTTGCAGAAAAACCTTGGCTTCCTCCCGTTTCTCACGAAGGGATACCTTGTTATGCTTTTCCTCTTCCTTCTGCGTAAAAAGCTTCGCCGCCTTATTTTGCAGAGCCGCTACCTGCTTCTTCATCTCCTCGATTTCACGGCGTCTGCCAAGTAAATTACTTGCGTTTCTATATGCTCCGCCAGAAATGGAACCGCCCGGTGTCAGAAGCTCTCCCTCGATCGTTACAATCCGAAGAGTATAACGATATTTTCTTGCGATCGCGGCAGCATGATCCATATGATCTACGACAACGATCTTACCCAGCAGATAATTGATTAACGGCTGATATTTTTGCTCTGCTTTGACTAAGTCTGCGGCAATGCCGATGACACCATCTTCCTGCAATGCCCTTTCGTTATGTAATCGGGAACCGGAACTCATATTCGTTAACGGCAGAAACGTTGCACGACCATACTTGTTCTTCTTTAAATATTGGATCAGCTCCTTTGCCGTTTCTTCATCTTCCGTAACAATATTCTGTATCGTTCCGCCAAGAGCAGTCTCAATTGCCGTTTCATAATTCTTATTTACCTTAATAATATCTGCAACTACGCCAAGGATACCCGGAAGCTCTTTCTTTTGCTCCATGACCCTCTTAATGCTATTGCCATAGCCCTCATAGCGTTCGGTCAGATTAATCAGAGATTCCAATCGGGATCTTTCTCTTAAAAACTGCCCCTGTGCCTCATTATACTGTGCGGTAATCTGATCAATCCGATCCTGCGTCTCTAAGATTGATTTTTCCAGCAATTCATTTTCCCTGGTTTGAAGAAGGATTTCCTTGGATAGGTTCTTTACCTTCTCCTCACAGGCATGAATCGCATCCAGGTACTGGCATTCATCACTTTTATTCTTAAGGACCTTCTGGTTCAGTTCCGCCTTCCGGATCGTGTTCTGCTCCAGCATGGTTTCATAACGCTGCATACTGCCCTTAATTCCGGAATTGAGGTTCAAAAATTCGAAGATTGCATTATTGCATTCCTCAATCTCCTTAGTATAATGAACAATATTATCCTTTCTCTGATTCAATTCCTCCAGCGCTGCACTCAGCTGATCGTCCATCGTAGAAATCTTCTCATCAATGAGTGCCTTCTCTGCCAGGTACTTTTTCTCTTCCTCTTTTTTTACTTCGATGTCCTTCTCATGGGTACGGATATTATTCTGAACGTAATCATCGCTTTGCAGCGCGGAACTGATTTGCTCATTTAAAAGCTTGATTTCCCCTTCCGCTTTTTCTTTTTTCAGCTTAAGCTCATTATAGTAATTCTTATCCTCTTCAATTCCTACACTGTATTCTTCCAGCTGCTTTTCCAGGTTCAGATATTCTTCCTTCGTACTTTCATAGGATTGCTTCGTCTGGTTATAATCTGTCAAAGCTATGCCCGATTTTTCGGCAATCTGCTCCCTGACGGTGTGTAACTGGTTATATTCCTTTAAGAATTGGTTCACCTCGAGGGTTTTTAATTCTTCCTTCCGCTTTAGATATACCTTCGCCGCAGCCGATTGCTTTTCCAATGGCGCCAGCTGCTTTTCGATTTCACTTAATATGTCGGTGATACGAAATAAATTCTGCTTTTCTTCTTCCAGATTTTTTTCTGCAGTCGCTTTTCTCCGTTTAAATTTAACAATACCGGCGGCCTCATCAAAAAGCTCTCTTCGGTCTTCCGGCTTGCCGCTCAGGATTTTATCAATCTGCCCCTGTCCGATAATCGAATATCCCTCTTTACCGATACCGGTGTCCATGAAGAGCTCCTGCACATCACGCAGCCGGCAGGGAGAACCGTTAATGAGATATTCACTTTCCCCGGAACGATATACCCTTCTTGCAACCGTAACTTCATCGTATTCAATCGGCAGCTTGTGATCCGAATTATCCAAAGTAATTGCAACATAAGCATAACCCAGAGGTTTTCTTGTCTGTGTTCCTGCAAAAATAATGTCTTCCATTTTGGAACCTCTAAGCTGTTTCGCACTCTGCTCCCCGAGAACCCATCGGACTGCGTCTGCAATATTGCTCTTACCACTGCCATTTGGTCCTACAATACCGGTGATACCATCATGAAATTCTAAGACTATTTTATTGGCAAAGGATTTAAAGCCGTGGATTTCAATACTTTTTAAATACATTACCTATCTCCCATCTGTTTTCTTCTGTTCGTTTATCGACAAGGTGAGCCGTATAAGGTGATCGGATATTACTTTTTTTCTTTCTTACTCCTTAGCTTCTGAATCGCCTGGTAGGCAGCCTCCTGTTCGGCGGCTTTCTTGGTACGTCCGACACCGCATCCGATTTCTTCGCTGCCGATGCTGACGGCAATCGTAAATGTTTTATGATGATCCGGTCCATCCTCGGAAACTAATCGGTAATGGATCTTTTGGTTATGATTATCATTTTGTACGATTTCCTGTAAGATAGTCTTACTATCGAAAAAGAGATCTTTATTGTTCAAATTATCCAATATAAACTTGTGAATAAACTCTTTTGCATTAGTAAAACCACCATCCAGATAGATTGCTCCAATAACCGCCTCCATAGAATCCGATAGAATCGAGTCACGCCCTCTCCCTCCGGAGCTATCCTCCCCTTTTCCCAGCAGTAGAAACTGACCTAAGCCAATGTCTCTTGCACAGGCGGATAATGTCTGCTCGCATACAATACTGGCTCGGAACTTGGTTAAATCTCCCTCGGTAACCTCCTTATATTCCTTGTATACATATTCGCTTGTTACAAGCTCCAGGACAGCATCTCCGAGAAACTCCAGACGTTCATTGTTATCCCCGCGTTGCATTCGCATCTCATTCGCATAGGAACTATGTGTTAAGGCATGTAGAAGGATGGTAGGATCACAAAATTGATACTTGATCTTGCATTCAAGCTCTACTAGAATTGACTCAGTTTTTTTACGTATATTCATATAAAAGAATACCTCCTTTCAATCATGATAATTAATGAATACAAACTATTTTTCTATTTTAAAACGAAATCCTTTTCTTTGCAAGATGGAATCACCTAAGAACTCACCATGTATACCATGTTATGATTTCGTCAAATGCATCCGAATCGGAGACGCTTTCGCTTAAGCTTCATTACGTAGCGGTACATAAGGCTCCAAAATACGGAACCAAAGTACCAACGAATGCAAATACTCCGGATCGGATATCATTTGTCGAAATCATAGGATAGACTTTGCCCATGTGTGAACCGTAACGGCAATTTTACTTGTCCGAAATAAGAAAAAGAGGAAAAGCCCATATCAAATAAGGCGTACCTTACTTCAAGGGCTTTTCTGACTTTTGATAATAAAGAAACAAAGAGTTTGCCTTGGCAAACTCTCGCGCCGAGCGCGTTCTGCCGCAGGCAGATAAATACCTTACGCGCGAGTGCGCATCCTTAGCGGAGCGTTATTAATTATTTAATGCGTTCTTGATCTGCTCAACAGCATCTGCTACCGTAACAATATTCTCTGCCTCTTCGTTAGCAATTTCAATATCAAACTCTTCCTCAATGCCCATAATAATTTGAAATATATCAAGAGAATCTGCACCTAAATCATCGACAAAAGTCGTATCCATTGTTATTTCATCTTCATCCACATTTAAAACTTCGCTAACAATTTTTTGTATCTTTTCAAACTCCATAATAATTCACCCTTCTTTTCAAAATTTATTCGTTATTACTTAAATTTTTTTCGATTTTTTCATTAATGTGCTGCTCCGTAAAGGTAACACATTGAAGAATAGAATTGCGTATCTCCACACTCTTGGAATTGCCGTGCGTTTTTACGACAAGACCTTTTAATCCAAGCAAAGGGGCACCGCCGTACCTTGACGAATCAAAATCCTGTAAGGTCTCTTTTAATGCCGGTTTCGCTAAAAGTGCACCAATTTTGCTCTTCGTTGTACTCATAAGCCCTTCTTTGATTTTCTTCATCAGTGCCATGCCAAGTCCTTCATATAGCTTAAGGATAACATTGCCTACGAAAGCCTCACATACAATGACATCGGCGCCTCCATTAGGAATTTCTCTGGCTTCAATGCTTCCGATAAAATTAATATCATTGCAATTTTTCAGCAATGGAAACGTTTCTTTTACCAACATATTGCCTTTTTCTTCCTCTGCACCGATATTTACAATCGCTACTCTTGGGTTCTTAATTCCTATGACATCCTGCATATAAATGGAACCCATCTTCGCAAACTGTACTAAATGGGAAGGTCTGGCATCTACATTCGCACCGCAGTCGATCAGCAAGGATACTCCGTTAATTGTAGGGATAACCGGAGCTAACGGCGGCCGTTCCACTCCTTTAATTCTTCCGACAATCAACTGTCCACCTGCCAATACCGCACCGGTACTTCCGGCGGATACAAACGCATCTGCTTCCCCGCTCTTCACTAAGTTTAATGCGACGACGATAGAGGAATCCTTCTTCCTACGGATTGCCATAACAGGTGCCTCATTGTTTGATATGATATCTCCCGCATGTACAACTTCGATACGTGTCTTATCATAATCATACTCGCTTAGTCCCTTTTGAATGACATCTTCTTTTCCTACCAGTAGTATCTTGATATCCTTCCTATCCTGGACTGCCAGTACTGCTCCCTTGATGATTTCATTCGGTGCATAATCACCGCCCATAGCATCAACTGCAATCTGAATCGTATTCTGCATATTCCTCCCCATTTCTACGCTGCTTTTTGTGTTGATATGCGATTTAAGTTTCGTTAGCTTACCGAGATTAAAATTATGGTTCCTGATTTATGCCATAAAATATGCCGTAAGCTAATCTATAAAACAATATACTCGATATCGATATAAAAATCAACCACATTTTAACTACATAATCGGAATTAACCAGCTGCAAATTTCTCTGGTTGAATTCTGTATATATTGACAAAATAAAAAAACTGCTCTGCGGCAACTCTCCTTCGGTTCATTCCCGATCGAGGGCTGCTGTGAAGCAGTCATAGGTTTGCTATATTTTCTTATAGAAAAAGGATCTGTAATTTTGAAACCCAATCTGGGCAGCCTGAATGATCTGCTCTGTGCTGCCGACAAATAAAATACCTTCCCTTTTTAACGCGGCATAAAAATCAGAATATATTTTATCCTTTGCTTCATCCGTAAAATAAATTAATACATTACGGCAAACAATGAGATCACAATCGGATGGATAGGCTTCCCTTAATAAATTATGCTGCTTAAATTCTACACAGGATTTGATACAATCCGAAATCTGGTAGGTCGTATCCGTAATCTTTACAAAATATTTCTTAATAAACTCTTCCGGTACGCCTTTTAAGCTCTTACTATGGTAAAGTCCTACTGCCGCTTTCTCCAATACTTTTTTATCAATATCCGTTGCAAGGATCTTAATCTTACTTAAGGGCATAAACTTTGAAAGAAGCATTACCATGGAATAGGGTTCATCGCCGGTAGAGCAGGCGGCGCTCCAAATCTTTAAGTTTTTACCGAAATGTTCAAATAGATTAGGAAGTATTTCCTTCTCCAGTAAGTTCCATTGATCCGGATTTCGAAAAAATTCAGATACATTAATCGTTATGTAGTTGATGAATTCATCAAATAGAACTTTATCTTTCTTTAACTTAATAACATAATCTGCATAGGAGGTGATTCCGTGCTTTGCAATGAGAGCATCAATACGCCGCTTCATCTGACGTTCCTTATAGGAGTTTAAATCAATCTTTGTCATATGATAAATTGATTGTTTAAAAACCTCATAACTATCCAGCATTCCTTAACTCCTTGTCACTTATCATATGTAATTATAACATCCGTGACGGATCAATCATCTACCACGGATGTTAGTTATTGCCGAAGCCATATTTTATCGTCGTATAGGAAATTACGTCCTATTACGATAAAAAACGCTCCGCTAAGGATGCGCACTCGCACGTATTGTATTTTGCCAGCGATGCTGGCCGTGCTCGGCGCTAGAGTTTCGCCAGCGAAACTCTAGCTTATTTATTCTTCCGTTACTTCTACTTCACCGGAAGCTTCTGTTTCGTCCTTTTCATTCTCAGGAGCCTCCATCGCTTTAATGCTTAAGCTGATTTTTCTATCCTCTGTGTTTAATTCAACAACCTTTGAGGTGATCTCCTGTCCAATCTTTAATACATCAGATGGTTTATCCACATGCTCCTTAGATATCTGAGAAACATGAAGGAGTGCATCAATTCCAGGCTCTAATTCTACAAATGCACCAAAGTCCGTCATACGGGCAACGGTACCGGTAATAATATTACCTACCGCATATTTCGTCTCGGCATCAATCCAGGGATTCTGATTCTCGAACTTTAAGCTGAGTGCAATCTTATCGCCATTAATATTCTTGATAAAGGTGGTTACTTTGTCGCCGACCTTAAATAACTTTCTCGGATTATCTACTCTGCCCCAGGACATTTCAGAGATATGAAGAAGACCATCTGCACCGCCAAGATCGATAAATGCACCAAAATCGGTAATGTTCTTTACGGTACCTTCAATCTTCATACCCACTTCAATTCTTTCGAACAATGCTTTCTTCAGCTTCTCCTTCTCAGCAACTATTAATAGCTTGCGGTTACCAATAATTCTTCTCTTTCTGGGATTAAATTCGGTGATTACGAAGCTGATCTCCTGTCCATTGTATTTGGTAAGATCTTTTTGATAGGTATCGGAAATCAGGCTTGCGGGAATAAAAACTCTTGCTTCGTCAATGATAACACTTAAACCGCCGTTTAATACAGCAGAAACCTTAGCGGTAAGAACCTCTTCCTTGTTAAACGCTTCCTCGAGTCTCTTATTTCCTTTTTCAGCAGCCAGTCTTTTATAAGTTAAGGCAACTTGTCCTTCTCCGTCGTTGACTTTAAGGACTTTTGCCTGAAGGGTATCTCCAACTTTAACCGCTGTGGTTAAATCCATGTTTGGTGTATTGGTATATTCATTTCTTGTAATGATACCTTCCGACTTGTAGCCTATATTTAAGATGATCTCATCTTCTTTAACAGCCAATACTGTTCCTTCTACAACATCACCGTTGCTTATTTTAACTACCTCTTCTTCCTCCAATAATTGTTGAAAACTTTTCTCTGACATAACGGTATGAACCTCCTTGATAATATTGTTTGGGGTCGATGCCCCTGCTGTAATACCTACATTTCGAAAGGACTTAATCTTATTTAAATCCAGGTCATCAAGTTTCTGTATATAGTAAGTATTTTCACATTCTTTTTTGCAAATATCATAAAGCTTTCTCGTATTCGAGCTAGCTTTCCCGCCTATCACGATCATGGCATCCGACACTTTTGCTAATTGATAGGCTTCTGACTGTCGTGCCTGTGTGGCATTGCAGATCGTATTTAAAACAAATATATCATAACCCTTTTCTGATATAATTTCAACTAAATCTTGAAATTTCTTGTAATTAAATGTCGTCTGGGATACAATACATAGTTTTTGACCTATGGGAACAGAAAATGGTTTTGCTTCCTCTTCCTCCATAATCACGGCATAATTTACGCCACCATCTGCTGGTTTCTTGATCCATCCGACGATTCCTTCCACCTCCGGATGTTCCGGATTTCCAATAATAACAACATAACGCCCCTGTTCGCTCTGCTCACGGACAACTTTATGAATCTTCTTTACAAAGGGACAGGTCGCATCTTTTATATCATGTCCATAGGATGCGATTTCCTCATAAACCGCCTCCGTTACTCCATGGGACCGTAAAATTATTGTTCCCTTCGGAGCATCTTTTAATTCTTCCAAAGAATTTATTACCCGAACACCCATTTGCTTCAATTCATCCACAACTTCTTCATTATGAATGATCGGGCCGTAGGTATAGACCTTCCCGCCATTTTCGATCTCTTTATATACAACCTCAACGGCTCTTTGAACACCAAAGCAAAAGCCTGCACTTTTTGCCGTAGTTATTTTCAAGCTTTCCCAACTTTCTTATTTTTTATTTTATTATAATACTCCATAATTTTATCAACCACTTCGTCGATTGTCAAATCCGAAGAATCCAAATAAATGGCATCTTCTGCCTGCTTTAGCGGAGCAAACGTACGGGTCGTGTCGCGGTGATCCCGTTCTTTGATATCTTTCTCAATTTCGTTAAGATCTGCTTCGATTCCTTTTGCTTTAAGCTCTTTCCATCTTCTTTCGGCTCTTTCCTGCGTACTGGCAGTCAGAAATATTTTCAGATCCGCATTGGGAAGAACACAGGTACCGATATCCCTTCCATCCATAACAACATTTTCTTTTTTCGCCAGCTCCTGCTGTAATTCCACGAGCTTTAAGCGTACGAACGGATAGACGGAGGTAGCACTTGCCATATTTCCGACTTCCTCGGTACGAAGAAATCCATTGACATTTTCTCCGTTCAAAATTACGATTTGTTCTCCATCTTTATAGGCGATCGTAATTTCAACCTCCTTACAGGCTGCTTCTATTTTGGCCTGATCGGAGGGTTCGATCTGCTTCTTTAGAAAATAAAGTGCCATCGCGCGGTACATCGCACCGGTATCCACATAGATAAATTCCAGCCTGGCTGCTATTTTCTTTGCAATGGTACTCTTTCCTGCTCCTGCTGGTCCGTCAATTGCTATATTATGTGTATGGGTATCACCCTTTGTTATCAAATTTATTATCCTCCTCTGCTATGCCTCTATTCTTCGCATGAACAAGTGGTAAGCGTATGCAAAAGCTATACAGAAATGAGGTTAGATATGCGTTTTTTTCTTCCATCTATGGATCTATGAAATAGAATTACCCGCCAGATAAGCGGTTGACCATGCGATCTGGAGGTTAAAGCCTCCAGTCAAAGCATCCAGGTCCAATAATTCACCCGCAAAATAAACCTTTTCAACAAGCCTTGATTCCATCGTAGACGGATTCACTTCTTTGACATTGATTCCGCCCTTCGTGATTACCGCCTGATTGTATTCGCTTAATCTTGTAATATGAAACTTTAGATTTTTTAATAATTCCACCAGGTTAAGCCGTTCCTGCTTTGTTATGGAATTCACTTTTTTCTCCGAATCAATTTCACTTAGTCGAATAATAACATCAATTAGTTTGTTTGGCAATAGCTGGTCAAGGGAATTTTTAAAACATCTGTTTTTATATTCATCAAAATCGCGTAATATTCGAGCATCCAATTGTTCCGGTGTTAATGCCGGCTTTAAGTCAATGCTAAGAAGGAGCTCCTCCTTCTTAGAAAGGTAGGGAATAATATAGCTGCTGGCGCTTAAGATCAACGGCCCGCTCACTCCGAAATGGGTAAATAACAGTTCCCCGAAATCACGATAGACCTGCTTTTTCCCGGCGGTGATACGGATCTCTATATTCCTTAATGACAGGCCCATAAGCTCTTTTACATAGGCTTCTCTTACATGAATCGGAACGAGGGACGGGTATAGATTTGTTACCGTATGTCCCATTACCTTTGCAAATTCATAACCGTCTCCAGTCGAGCCGGTGGATGGATAGGACAAGCCGCCGGTTGCTATAATAATCGCATCCGCCATCCGCTCCTTTGCCTCTCCCTTAATAGATATCCCATGAAACTGATCGTTTTTCGTAAGAATTTTGGTAACCTCACTATGATAATGAACGATAACTTTCCGGTTCTCTAACTCTCGATTTAACGCCCCGATCACATCCGAGGATTTATCGGATGCCGGGAATACCCGGTTTCCCCGTTCTACCTTTAAAGGAAGTCCAAGTTGTTCAAAAAGATCCATCGTATCTTGATTATTAAAACGATAGAATGCCGTATATAAAAATTTAGGATTGGAAACGATTTGACGAAAAAAAGTATCCTTGTCGCAGGCATTGGTCAGATTACATCTTCCCTTTCCTGTGATATACAGTTTTTTGCCGAGCTTTTCATTCTTCTCAAACAGCTCTACCTTATGACCGTTTCTTGCAGCTGCTATCGCTGCTAACATACCGGATGCACCGCCTCCGACAACAAATACCTTACTCATGTCAATCACCTGAATTTCTTCTTTTTCTGTAGCAATCCACGATTACAAATCAATCATAGTACAATCATAGTATTTTCTGCATCAATGTAAATCATGCAAACGCATTGTATACGATTTCTACTCGGATTGCTTCCTAACAAATTACCTTGTATAGGATAACATAAAATTAGGTAATTGTCGATTACAATTCCATGTAACGCAATTACCTAATTACTTATCGATGCTTCCTTATCTTTCAAAATAGGCTTCGTCTAAGCCCAATTCAATATGTCCGCTTGTATAAGCCTTACCCTGCACCTGATAGATTACCTTATTATAATCCGGCAGGTTTTCAATTAAGCTTTGCGCTATTGCATCCAAAATAGCAGTTTCAATGCCTGCTCCTACCTCGGTAAGAGGCGGTTTATCGGAGTTAAAGCTAACGATAATTGCATCCTCTTTGGTCGTCACTTTATCAATACCAATCCCAATGGATTTATCCGCCATTGCTTCTGCTGCTTTACTTACGATCAGTTCCGGTGTTATCTCATTATCTTCCGAAACCATAGCTGTGGCAGCTTCGACCTCTCCCTTATCCGGATCGATCGTATAAACAAGAAGTTCCTTATTTGCTTTTGGTTTGATGTCGGACGGAATCGGTGTTACTGTCGTATCCTCCTCCGTTTTTGCAGGCGCGGAAGCATCTTCCTTATCCTTTTCTTGCATTACATCCTCATCATCCTGATGAATCCCCTGCTCTGTCGTGATGTCTTTCTCATTCTCTTTTGATCCATTAAAGGTGTTGAATTTGATTTTATCACATCCATTAAGCATGAAGATACCTACCAGGAGAGTTATCAATAGAAATTTTTTATTTGGTCGTTCCATAATAACCTCCTTTTTGAAACTCCAATAAGCTTGATTCAAACTGTAAAACCAACTCTGCAATTTGAATTTTAAGTCTTAATAAAAAACTTTTATTGATACTATCGTAGGCTATATCTGTGTCATTTCTATGGTACGAAAATAAAATAATACAAATATAATATGAAATTTCTTTAGAAATTCGGTAGGATTGCCATATAATTCATGAAATTGTTTCAAGTGTCAAAAGCCGATTTATAAATTTATCTTCATCCATTTGTTAGGAAGGCTTTTGACGCTCATATCATTCTATCAATAAATATTTTTTTCAAGAAATAAGGATTTTCTGACGGAATCGGTTAAATATTCCTTCGGAGAAGATCCAGAGCAGAAATCACCGTCTGATCTCTGACTTTCTGCCGGTCCCCACGAAAATGACATTCCCTGATCACGACATTCCCTTTTACATAGCAGGATACGTAGACAAGACCGACTGGCTTTAATGAGGTACCGCCATCCGGACCCGCAATGCCTGTAATTGCTACCGCAGTATCCGTTCCTGCTGCCTTTGCAGCACCTTCTGCCATTTCCCCAGCCGTCTGCTCGCTTACTGCCCCGTACACTTCTAAAGTTTCTTCTTTCACGCCAACCAGATGCATCTTGGACCCATTCGAGTAGGTAATATAGCCTTCCTTAAGAACATCGGAGGCTCCGGGTACATTTACGATACGTCCGGTAAAAAGTCCGCCCGTACAGGATTCCGCTGTTGCTAAGGTCAGCTTCTTTTGATGGAGAAGCTTTACAACAACCTCTTCTAGGGTCTCTTCCTCGTTCATAGTATAGATATGGTCTCCAAAGCGCTTCTTTAATTCATCTAAAAGGGGCTCCAGCATCCGATTGGCTTCCTCGGTATCCTTAGCAGAAGCCGTGACCCGAAAATGTACCTCCCCGCTTTTGGCATAGGGAGCAATCGTCGGGTTACTCTGTCCCTCGATCAAATCGAGGATCTGTGTCTCTGCCTTACTTTCACCGATACCGCAGATTTTCACCATTTTCGAAACGAAAACCGTATCCTGTAACTGTTTCAAATAAGGGAATATACTCTTTTCAAACATCGGTATCATTTCCGAAGGCGGACCGGGCAGTAAAATAATTCTTTTCCCCTTCCCAGTGGATTTTTTTAAGACTGCGGTATCCATTACCTCCACAATATATCCGGGTGCGGTTCCATTATCATTGGTGATCACGATGGAATCCTCTATTTTTAATGCTTGTTTCCAGTTGTTCGCCGAAATGCCGGAAGCATCCGAAGAAGTGTTTCGAAAATCAAAATAGGCCTTTATTCGTTTTTTACTCTCTTCATCCGGAACGAGTTCCCGGTTAATTACTTCTGCTACGGTTTCCTTTGTGATGTCATCCTCGGTAGGTCCAAGTCCTCCGGTAAGAATTATGATATCACTGCGCTTATAGCACTCTTTTAGTACGTTTACCAATCGTTTTTTGTTATCTCCAACGGTGATCTGATAGTAAAGAGATAATCCCAGTTCGGCACATTTTCTTGATAAGTAGTTCGCATTCGTATTCACAATATTACCCAGCAGTAATTCGGTACCTACACTGATTAATTCAACATTCATTCCCAAGACTTCCTTCTATATTTATGATTAGCCCGACAAAAGCCCTCTTAGCAAATTGACGAAGTCAAGTTTATAAATCGGCTTTTGACCTCCTATTAACGATATATTTATAATAAATGCACTCAAACTATTACTATTCATGTAGAACAGATTTGTTTTTTACCATGTAATCTACAAGAGAAACAACCGTAAGTATAACCGCAAGATAGATTGTAATCTGCTCCAGCACATGAATGACCGGATGATCAAAATTAAGGATCAGCATCACCGACATGATCATCTGTACGTTGGTTTTAATTTTACCCCACCAGCTTGCAGCGATCACAACACCATTGTCCGACGCTACCAAACGGAAGCCGCTAATAATAAATTCTCTGGCAATAATGATAAAAACGATCCATGCTGGAACCAATCCGTTTTCTACAAAGCAGATTAACGCTCCGGACACCAGAAGCTTATCTGCAAGCGGATCCATAAACTTACCAAAATTTGTTACAAGGTTGTTCTTCCTTGCTAAGTAACCGTCTAGAAAGTCCGAAAAAGCCGCGATCAAAAAGATGGCTGCTGCGATGTAATTCCCGTATGGAATCCCCGGCATCAGATAAATAAAAAGAAATACCGGTATCATTATTACACGAAACAGGGTAATCTTATTCGGCAAATTCATTCATTTTCACTTCCCTTCACCAATTCTCCTACTAGATCATAATCCTTTGCTCCGGTTACGACGGCACGCACAATGGAACCGGAGATCAACTCCTCCTCCGAAGTCAGGAAGAAGAAACCATCCACTTGCGGCGCATCCATATAGGTCCTGCCGATATAGACATGCTCTTCCTCCGTAATCCGTCCTTCAATCAGTACATCAAATGTTTTCCCTACCAGCTCTTTGGTATGAGCAAAGACGATGGATTGCTGCAGCTCCATTAATTCCTGCTGCCGCTGCTTCATTACACTGGCAGGTATCTGCGGCTTAAGTTTTGCCGCAGGGGTGTTATCTTCCCTGGAATAGGTAAATACGCCAAGACGTTCAAATTTCATATTGTTAACAAATGTTTTCAGTTCCTCATGCTCCTCTTCCGTCTCGGTAGGAAAACCGGTAATCAAGGTCGTACGAAGAGTAATATCCGGTATTTCCTGTCGTAAGCGGGAGACAATACGGATCAGATCCTCCTTATCGGTTCTCCTTCCCATTGTCTTTAAAATGCGGTTTGAAGCATGCTGGATCGGGATATCCAGGTAGTGACAGATCTTTGGCTCCTGTTTCATTACCTCGATCAGTTCCTCTGTAATTTCTTCCGGATAGCAATAGAGAATTCGAATCCATTCTATTCCATCTATTTTACCTAGGTTTTTTAAAAGCTTTGGAAGTGCCTTTTCTCCATAGAGATCCTTCCCATACAGCGTCGTTTCCTGAGCAACCAGAATAAGCTCCTTCACTCCCTGTTCTGCCAGATAGGAGGCTTCCTCCAGTAAATCCTCCATCGGGACACTGCGGTAGTTTCCGCGTACCCTTGGGATAATGCAGTAGGTACAGTGCTTATCACAGCCCTCTGCTATTTTTAAATAGGAAGAATAGGTACCCGAAGTAAGCACTCGCTTTGATTTTACCTTTGGAAGGCGGTCAATATCATCAAAGCGCATCGACTTTTTCCCTTCGGTCAATTCTTCCATGACACCCATAATCTCATCAAAGCTGGTGGTACCAAGTAAAGCATCCACTTCTGGAATCTCCTTTAAAATCTCTTCCTTATATCGCTCTGCCATACATCCGGTTACGATAAGAGTTTTTAAGTTACCGATCTTCTTATATTGTGCCATTTCAAGTATCGTATTTATACTTTCCTGTTTGGCATCATTGATAAAGCAGCAGGTATTCACAATAATAATATCCGCCACCTGTTCGTCATCGATAATATGATATCCGTTGTCTTTCAGGATACCAAGCATATTTTCACTGTCTACAAGGTTTTTGTCACAGCCTAAAGAAACAAAAAATATATTCATTGAAACCTCCGTATTGTATCTATAACTTTTTAATTGCAAAAACCATTGTAACAGTTTTTATATAAAAATGAAACATGAAATTCTCGCAAATACAAAACCAAAATCATCGAACGTTACTGTTCACACCCCTAACAAAGTCTATAATATGATTTCGACAAATGATATCTGATAAGGAGTATTTGCATTCGTCGGTACTTTGGCTCCGTATTTTGGAGCCTTATGTACCGCTACGTAATGCAACTAAGCGGAAGC
>SVEA01000157.1 GCA_015057615.1 Lachnospiraceae bacterium
AGCCTGCCACTGCTATCTAAATCCATAAAAACTATGAAAAAGCTTCATAGGGGGGGATTGTTGCGTCTTTTTGCTAACAAAGAGACGTTTTCATAATAAAAGCACCGAAGGTGAAATTCTGATACAAGATATTGATGTGTAAGCTTGCTTACCAGGCAATATCTTGTATCAGAATAAGTGCTACGCACCTTTTGACACCTTAATCAAACATAGACATTTAAAAGGACTTAAGATAACTATGAAAACAGCAAGTGATTTAAGACATGATTCCATCCGCTCCCTGGTAATCAAGCTGGCAATTCCATCAATGGTTGCACAGCTGGTAAACGTTCTCTACAGTATTATTGACCGTATGTACATTGGAAATATTCCCGAAGTCGGCGACGTTGCCTTAGCCGGTGCAGGGGTATGCGGTCCTATTGTTACTCTCCTTTCCTCCTTTGGTACTTTAGTCGGCCTGGGAGGATCCATCTTAATGGCAATGCGCCTCGGTGAAAAGAAAAAAGAGCAGGCAGAACAAATTCTATCTAACAGCTTTTTAATGCTTGTCATATTTTCTCTCCTGCTAACAATTACTTTTTTACTGATTAAAGATGATCTATTAATACAGTTTGGCGCAAGCGAGGTTACTTTCCCCTATGCCAATACCTATATGACCATTTATACCCTTGGTACATTTTTTGCCTTATTAAGCATTGGATTAAATTATTTTATTACCTGCCAGGGCTTTTCCTTTATTAGTATGACAACGGTATTACTCGGAGCCGTTACCAATATTATATTAGATTTTGTATTTATTTTTGTATTTCATACCGGCATTGCAGGAGCTGCCTGGGCAACTGTTATAGCGCAAATGCTTTCCTGTGTTTTTGCTGTTACCTTCCTATTTAGTAAGAAGGTTCCTATTCGCATTACTTTTGGTAACTATTCGTTTTCGATTATTCGGAAAATATTATACATTGGATTATGTCCCTTCATCATTCTTGCAACGGACAATCTGATTATCATTATTATGAATGCAGTACTGCAAAAATATGGCGGACCTGCCGAAGGCGACCTGCTTATTTCTTGTGCGACGATCGTTCAAAGCTATATGATGCTGATCACTGGTCCAATGATCGGAATTACCGGCGGAACACAAACAATCATCAGCTATAATTACGGCGCTGCAAATTCCGAAAGAGTAAAGCAGGCGGAGCGGCTTATTTTAGCCCTATGCTTTGTATTTACCAGCTGCATGTTTGTGATATCACGTGTTTTTCCGGTGCACTTTGTTCATATTTTCACAAGAGAACAAACGCTTGTAGATTTATCCGTCTGGGGAATTAATACCTTTACCCTTGCGATTATTCCTTTAAGCTTTCAGTATGTATTTGTAGATGGGTTAACTGCTCTGGGACGTACGAAAACCGCCCTTTTTCTATCCATCTTCCGAAAGACTTCGTTTGTTGTATTTACCGCCTTGCTGCCTGCTATATTCACAGCAAAACATGCATTTTATGCAGAGCCACTGTCCGATCTTCTCAGCTCCTGTATTACAAGTACGGCATTTTTACTTATCTTTTCAAAGCATTTAAAAGCAAGAGAAATCAGTGTGAATAGTCTCGCAAAAACCTGCGAGCCTAAAGCCTTGCTTAAATGCAAGGCTCTTGAAGAATAGCAAACAGCTATTCTTCAAGATTAATACCCAAAAGGCATGGGGATTAAAGGAGAGGGTATGTGGTCTTTCTTCACATACCCTCTTTCTCTTGCATTTATTTCGATAGAAATGCAGCTATCCCCTTTAACTTAAGCTCTTTTTAAAGTTCTGCTATCGCTTCGATTTCGCAAAGCACACTCTTTGGCAGAGCCTTTACTGCAATACAGCTACGGGCAGGCTTTGAGGTAAAGTAACGTGCATACACCTCATTAAACTCGGCAAAATCAGCCATATCGGCTAAAAAACAGGTAGTTTTTACTACATTGGAGAAATCAACACCTGCTGCTTTTAATAAGGCACCTACGTTTTTGCAGCTTTGTTCGGCTTGTGCGGTGATTCCATTTGGTACTTCACCATTCTCCGGATCAACCGGAATTTGCCCAGAGGTAAATACCATATTATTGCTGATAAATCCCTGTGAATAAGGACCGATTGCACCTGGGGCGTCGGTTGTTCTTATTTCCTTCATTTCCTCATCTCCTAACGTTCTCTTCCTAATCTATGCATAGATTATGGGATCCCATAATCATATCATCCATAGGCAACAGCTGCATATTCAAGTTTCGCAGTTACCTACACTTTATGCAATAGATAAGATGATAAAAATCCTACATTACATCGGTGCCCTTCTTGCGAAGTACTTTGCCGGAACGATTACCGGTATGTCTGCCCTCTGCTACGGTGAGCATACCGTTGATCATCACATATTCAATTCCTTCTGGATATTGCACGGGATCAGTGAATGTTCCCTTGTCGATAACAGTCTCCGGATTGAAGATCGTAATATCAGCAAAATAACCTTCGCGAAGCTCTCCGCGGTTTATAATGTTAAAGGTAGCGGCTGGCTTTTTCGTCATTTTGTAAATTGCATCTTCCAAAGAGAAGGTGTTATCCTCTCTCACATATTTACCTAAAATACGTGGAAAGGCGCCGAATACACGAGGGTGAGGCTTACCGCCCAGCAAACCGTCGGTACAGGCATTCATTTCCGGGCGTTTCATAAAGAGCCTTACATGCTCTTCCTTGCCATAGAAATCCACCATTCCGACTGCATTTTCTTCTTCCAGCAACAGATCAAAGGTAGCATCATAAGGATCTTTGCCGCGCAGTTCTCCAAGCTGGGTCAGACTCAGACCGACCGCATCTTCGTTCTTTTTGGTTTTCACACTGGTAACAAAGATCTGATCCAAGCCGGCAAATTCCACGAATTTATCCCAGCCGGGTATGCCGTGCTCGATATCATACACCATTTTCTTACGCAGCTCGTGATCTCCCAGGCGTTCTATAACTTTATCGGTACCGCCATCATGCACCCAAGGCGGCAGGATTACGCCAAGCATGGTGCTGCCGGCAACGTAAGGATATTGGTCAAAGCTGACACGGATTCCTTCCTTTTCCGCTTTTTCAAGCAGATCTATGACTTTGTCGATCTTATCCCAGTTTTTCTTACCGCATACCTTAAAGTGAGAATAATGGATTTTTACTCCGGATTCACGGCCAATCTTGATTACCTCTTCCATGGATTCGAGAATGGTATCCGCTTCACTCCGCTGATGAATGACAAAGTTACCATCAAATTCCGCTACGACCTTGCACATCTCAATTATTTCTTTGGATTCTGAATAGGCGCAGGGCATATAGATGAGACCGGTAGAAAGACCGACCGCGCCGGCTTCCATCTCTCTCCGGGTAATATCCCTCATTTTTTGCAGCTCCTCATCATTGGGAAGGCGATTCTCCAGACCCATGGCTTCCATGCGGATGTTGCCGTGAGGTACCAGATAGCATTCATTTAATCCAGGCTTTACCTCTTCAATCATTTTCAAATAGCCTTCTGTATTTTTGTATTCCCAATTAATCTTATCGGTGTCACCATCCAGACCGGCAAGGTTTTTCCGCCAGGGGCTGATATATTCCACCGGAAGCGGAGCCATGGAAATACCATCTTGACCTAAAACTTCGGTGGTAATTCCCTGCATTACCTTAGGTGCCACTTCGGGTTCAACCAGAATCTGCAGATCGCTATGGCTATGGGTGTCGATGAATCCCGGAGCTGCAACCAGTCCAGCTGCATCAATGATTTCGGCGCCGTCTTCTTCCGATATATCTCCAATTTTAACAATTTTGTCTCCCTCTATAAGAATATCTGCCGTATATCTGGGATTACCGGTACCATCAATGATGGTACCATTTTTTATTAATATTTTCGTTTTCAATTTTTTTCCCCTTTCCAAACTATTCTCAAGCATTATTCATCTTTAAATTCAATCGGTGGAGCGGCTTCCACGCCAAGTCCGCGCTCGATTGCAGACACCAGAAAAATAACAAGAAAAGCAACAATACCGCCGGGCACTATGGCGCTTAATCCCCAAGGATTATTAAAGACATAAATCCAGATCGCAGCAACCAGTGTTCCTGTCACAATCGAAATAAAACCGGCACGTTTTGTCACATTTTTATAGAACAAGCCGCAGATAAAAGCAGCAAACGGACCGGCACTCCGCAAAGTGAAGGCGGTCATCATTACACTGATGATATTTGTAGCCGTCAGCGCGATAAGAAGTCCTACAGCTCCGACAATGACCATAGTTATACGGGAAACCCAGACTTCTTTCGAATCATCCTTTATACCCTTGTTAATATAGGGACGGAATACATCGTTCGTAAACATAGTAGCGGTACCGATCATATTTCCCGAAGCACTGCTCATGGTAGCTGCGACGATAGCAGCGAGCACCAGACCGGCTACGATGGAAGGAGAAAACTGAATGGTTGCTTCCGCCAGTGCATTCTTTTGTGCTCCGCCTGCGGCATAGCCACTGATACAGGTATAAGCGATTAAGCCGATGATAGCGGGTACAATTGCATATACTGCGGAAAGAACACCGGCAATTACAGAGCCAATCTTGGCACTCTTACCATCTTTTGCAGAGCAGAAGGTTTGTACAATTTCCTGACCGGTGGGGAAGGTCATATAGTACATAGCGATATAACCTATAATTGTAGGGAAACCAATTTTTATCATGCTAACCAAATTCAAATTAGCCCCTGTGCTGTCGGTAACGGTCCTGGCTTTTGCAAACAGTTCTGAGAATCCACCAACGGCGGCATTGTTGACCATGATAAACATGGCAGTCGTCATACCTATAGTTATAAAAAGAACATGCATAATGTTAGCTGCAGCTACGGATTTGAAACCGCCGATCATGGTGTAAGCAATAACCACAATTGTAGTAATAATAGCTGCAATGTTGAATGAAATGCCGGTTACCACAGAAATGATCGAAGCGGTAGCAATTATTTGAGCTCCGGTAGCCATGAATAGAGCTGCAATGGAGGTAAAAGCTGTAAAGATGTGCGATGCTTTACCATAGCGCAGGCTAATAATCTGGGGTACGGTGTTTGCCGAAGCCCGGCGAAAATACGGAGCAATAAAGGAAACAAGTATAAAACCTATACCGGCAGCAATTACATACCAGCTTGCAGAGAGTCCGTATTGATAGACATTGGTAGCTATACCGGTCGTACTGGCGCCGCCGGTATTGGCGGCAAAAAGCGTACCGGCAAGTACGACGGGTCCTAAAGATTTACTGGCCATGAGAAAGTCATCATTGCTTTTTTTATCTTTTTCCCGTGAGCTTATGAGACCTATTGCAATGGTAGCTAACATATAAAGAAGGATAATAATTAATGCGGTGATTTGAGTATTATTCACAAAAGGTTCCTCCTCATATTTTATTAAAGTAATGCTTTAATTACGCCATAGTAACAATCTGTTACTTTAGAGAGCTGATCTATTTCGATATATTCATTCACTGTATGAGCCAAATTTTCTTCGGAAGGACCGAGACCAAAGGTTTCTATTCCGGCTTCACCGGCATAATGGCTTCCGTTGGTACAGAAATTGTATTGGGTGATGGAAGGGTCGTAGCCCATTTCTTTCAACTGACCATATACTTTTTGCACAAAGTCGGAGTCTTCGTTATACAGCCAACCGGGGAAGAAACGTTCTCCCTTGATTTCGTTTCCGGTGTGACATTTTTCAACACCTACCGCATAGCTGACCTTCGCTTTCAGCTCATGATCCTCTGCCATCAATTGATCCAGAAGGTTCTGAATGGGTTCCAGAACGCTTTCTTTGGTTTCGCCTACTAGCAGGCGGCGGTCATAGGTAGCACGGCAGTATTCGGGTACCACGGAAGCTCCGGGATAGGGACTGCTCTTGATATCGGTAAGCTCTAAAATGCCGTCTCCCAATACCGGATGGTGCGTCGGTTCCAGACCGCGGATCGCCTCAATGACCTTAGCCATTTTATATACCGCATTGATTCCCTTTTCTGGATTCGCGCTATGGCAGGGCTTACCAAAGGTTTCTAAAACGATTTCCGCCCGTCCGCGCTGTCCGATTTTGATATTGAGATGACTTGCTTCTCCGATTACTACATAATCCGGTTTAACATTTTTACTGATTTCACGGGCTGCGACCCCTTCAAAGCATTCTTCGTGTACAACACCGGCTACATAGATCGCACCAGCGAAATCCCTATCGGTATCCTGCGCATAGTTGGCAGCTGCACAGGTCATTGCAGCAACGGCTCCTTTCATGTCACTGGATCCCCTGCCGTGGATTTTTCCATCGACAATTTCTGCTTCAAAGGGTGGGTGTATCCATTCGGAAGGATCGGTGACCGGAACGGTATCGATGTGTCCGTCAAACAGGATCTTTTTGCCGGGCTTCTTACCCTTAATGCATCCGACAATGCTGCCATAGCGGTCCATCTTCACTTCATCAAACCCCATGGCTTTCATATTGTCTCCAAGTATTTCTGCAACACCCTTCTCCCCGCCGGAATAGCTTTGTTCGCGAATAAGCTTCCGGCATAATTCTACAACAACGCCTTCGCGTTCTTTGTTTAACATAGGTAATTGACCTCCAATCTAATATGGGAATATGATTTGACCTTATTTTCCACTGGGATATTTACCGTCCCAGACAACTGCACGATAGTTTGCCTGATCGGTATCCCCTTCCGTATTAAAGAAGAGTATACGTGCATTTCTATCCAATTTTAGGGCATCCTTAAGATGCTCTAGCTCCGGATTGGTAAGAATCTCCGCAACACAGCCAAGGGCCGCGGCACCGCTTTCTCCAGAAATAACTCGTGTGTCCTTAGGTATGGGATTGCCAAGGATACGCATCCCTTTTGCCGCAACATAATCCGGACAGGAGATAAAATTATCGGCATAATTTTTCAGTACGTTCCAGCCGATGCTGCTGGGTTCTCCGCAGGCTAAACCAGCCATGATCGTATCTAACTGACCTGTTACAAAATGCAGCTTCCCATCGTTTGCTTCCGCCGTACGGTATATACAATCTGCATTGTTCGGTTCTACAACCGTCATGATAGGGCGTTCGTCACCGTATACGCCGGAGAAAAATCCAACAATGGAGCCTGCCATGGAACCTACACCGGCTTGCACGAAGATGTGCGTTGGTCGTTCCGTCAATTGCTCATAAGCCTCCAGCCCCATTGTGACATATCCCTGCATAATCCAGGCAGGAATATCTTCATAGCCTTCCCATGCGGTATCCTGAACCATAACCCAGCCCTTTTCTTCGGCATGCTTATTTGCCAGGCGTACGGCATCATCATAGTTAAATTCAGTAATCGATGCTTCTGCCCCTTCTGCGCGGATATTATCCAGGCGTTCCCTGGCACTGCCCTTGGGCATGAAAACCACGGAATGCTGCCTCAATTGATTGGCGGTCCATGCGACACCTCTGCCATGGTTGCCATCGGTTGCGGTTACAAAAGTCAGATCCCCCAGCTTTTCACGTATTTCGGAGGATATCATTCTTTGATAGGGGAGTTCGGAAATATCCATACCCAGCTTTCCTGCAATATATCTGCCAATGGCATAGCTGCCTCCTAACACCTTAAAAGCATTTAAACCAAAGCGGTAAGACTCATCCTTGACATACATCATACCGGCACCCAAAGCCTTCGCTGTATTGCGAAGCTCCACCATGGGAGTTTTTTCGTAAATGGGAAAGCTGGCATGAAAAGCTCTTACTTTTTTTGCTTCCTCTAAGCTTAAAAAGGATAAATCGGTTTTTTGCTGCTTATTGCGATCGAACGAAACCAACTTAAATTTATCTTTCATTGTTGACGGTATCATCCTTTCTTTGTCTTGCCTGGAAATGTTATATCTATCTCAGTTTATAATCACCAAAATTTGCAATAACTATACGAAAAACCTAAAATATAATAAAACCGTTAATTCAAAGAATTTATTTAGATAGGATGTGATTAACCTTCCTGAAATAGCAAAAGCCGATAACTGTAAGTGTAACTCACAATTATCGGCTCTGTAACAAGCATTCCGGCTTCCTTCTGAAGTAAAACCTTTATTTAATTAAGCTGAAAAACTCCCAAATGAGAAATGAAAAATTATACCTCTTTAATACTCTGCTACTACAACCTTACATACTGCTGAATGACTTCCACATTTAATGGTAACATTAGCCTCTCCAACTTTTAAAGGCATGTAATTCCAGTATCCATCCTCACATACTACTTTTAAAACTTCCGGATTATCTGATTCAATGGTAACTTCATCTGTTGTATGATAGGGTTCCAAATCGTAATTGATTTCAAAATAATCATCTACATATGCTGTAACTTCATCCGATTCCAGAGTAATACTTTCGCAAGGAACCTCATATACAGTTACCGCAACGGTTCCGATCTCCTTTCCCGTTTCGGATCCTTCTCTTATCGTGACGTTTACAGTTCCCGCTTTATTCGCATAGAAATATAAACTATTAACCGACTCCTCAAAATAGCACAGCAATGCATTATTCTCTATATTCGTTTCATCAAATTCTTCTATATTAAAATAATAAGAGGTACTTTCTTTCGAGTACTTAAGTAAAGCTAATGCATTTAGATAATCGCCTAACGGCAATTCTTGTTTGGGCTCAGAGATACAAGTATCTTTAATTTCTACTTTAAAGCTGCCCAGGGTTTTTGTTTTCTTATTATAGGTTTCTTTAATGGTAATTTTATAGGTACCTGCTTTTTTCGCTTCGTACTGATACCCGTAAAAGTAACCTTTCCCTATGTAATCCTCAATTACTTCTTGATAATCTTTATCGTTGGTAACATCTTTCGCATTTGAGGCATCATACTTTACTTCTTTAATCGAAAAGTCTTTGCTGTCCGAGGTCAGAGTATAGGTTGCCTTTGGGTTTCGGTATCCTATATAATATAAAGGATCCACACAGGCATAATAGCTTATGAGATTATAACCGTTATTTCCAACAGCATAAGCATCATCATAAACATCATCAAACGATTTTAAGACAGCGCTTTTTACTGTAACCTTGCACGTGCCCACGGTTGTTTTCTTATTCTTATATGTCTGTGAGCAGGTAATTGTTGCGGTGCCAGCCTTAATACCGGTCAAATAACCGCCGTTTTTGTTGATCTTAACAACTTTTGTGTTGCTGGAAGTAAAGGAATAAACAGCTCCTTTTATTTGGTTCTTCACGGTAAGCTGCTTTGCATTGCCAAGTTCTCCCGGATTTACATTCCAATAAGTCTTACTATTCATTTTACCGATCGGTATGGTCATTTTGGTAGCACTTATGGATGCTTTCTTCGTTGCAGCCTCTGCTACTTTCTCTGGCATAAAAAAGTTTCCTGCCAAGAATGCCGCGCAAAATACAATGAGCGCTAAAAATCGGATACTTCTGCGTTTTTGATTTTCCATCATAAACTCCCTTTTCGTATAATATTTTAGTCGCTTATTCCATCGATATCCATTATTGGAATAATAAACCTAAGGAAATTCTACTTCGTATTGTGTCAAATGTCAATTGCATTTTCCGACAATATTTAAAGTTTACCGACAACAACTTTTCACCTTTCTTCCTCCGAAACTTTCTTACCAGAATTCTCTTTTTCGGGCGCCTCCGCTGGAATCACTGCGCGCAATTGTTCATGCTGATTTTATACTTAACCTCATTCCGCGCATTTTCTTGTACATCATACCTTTACCATGTTACCCGTAAGTTCCTTTAATTTTCTTGCCGCCTTTTCTATATCCGGCTGTGCAAACAGGGCGCTTACTACAGCTACGCCGCATATACCGCTTTCTCTTAACTGCATTACATTTTCTTTACTTATACCGCCGATCGCGATGACAGGAATCCTTACCGCTTTACAAATTGCCTTTAAGGTTTCCAGACTGACCTCCTCTGCATCCGCCTTTGTTCCAGTAGGAAAGACTGCTCCGACACCGAGGTAATCCGCGCCTCTTTCTTCCGCAAGTACTGCCTGCTCAACGGTCTGTGCCGATACTCCGATGATTTTATCCGGACCGAGCATCTTCCTTGCCATACCTGCCTCCATGTCACTCTGTCCAACATGAACACCGTCTGCATCAACTGCTTTCGCAAGGGCAACATTATTATTAATGACAAAGGGAACCTGATACCTCCTGCAAAGCCCCTTGATTTCCCTTGCCTCCGCAAGAAAGTTTTCCTCATCCAGTGTTTTTTCCCTAAGCTGAACGAAGGTCACTCCGCCTTTTAATGCTTGTTTTATATCATCGTATAAGCTTCTGCCGTTGAGCCAGGAACGATCTGTTACCGCATACAATAATAGATTCTCTTTACCGCATCTCATAGTTTGCTCCTTTCCTGAGTAGTTCCTCATCCATCTGATCAATCGCATTAATGATTCTGGTTCGATAGCTTGCATTGCCTTCCCCTGGCTGCATCCTGCTCCAACCGATTTCCCCGGCAAGCCCCATCATACCTACTGCTGCTGCTGAAGCCTCCAGGATATGCTCCGGATTAGCAGTAATAAATGCGGTTATCAAAGCGGATAGCTGGCAGCCGGTACCCGTAATCTTACTCATCTCCGGGCGCCCGTTACGAATCACGTAGCACTTCCTGCTGTCGGATACCAGATCCATTGCGCCGGTAATGACAATAACGCTTCCCGTTCGCCTGGAAAGTTCCTTCACAAAGATAACTGCTTGGTCAAGCGTCTGCCCGGTAATTTCCTCCGCCATATCCGCGTCCACTCCCTTGGTGTTGCCGCTGCCATGAGCAAGTGTCTTGATCTCCGAAACATTGCCCCTTATTACGTCAAACCGGATCTCTTCCATCAGCTTTGCTGCCGTCTCGGTGCGCAGCCTGCTTGCTCCGGCGCCTACCGGGTCAAGTAAGATCTTATGTCCGAGTTCCTTGGCTTTCTTTCCTGCCAGGAACATCGAAGCAATGGTGTCTTTGTTCAATGTTCCGATATTCATATTCAGACCACCGCAGATGGAGGTGATCTCTTCCACCTCGGCTGCATCGTCGGACATTATCGGACTTGCTCCGCATGCTAGCAGCACATTTGCCACATCGTTTACCGTTACATAGTTCGTTATGCAATGGATCAGCGGAGAATTCTTACGAACATTTTCAAGAAAATTTCTTAACATAATCTGCCCCTTTCATTTTCTGCCTTCCGATCCGGACTTCCTATGCCAGATGCTGTAGGTGCAACTTAAAAGCTGCCTCAAAATTACTCTGCAACAGTAACAAAGAGTTTGCCTTGGCAAACTCTCGCGCCGAGTGCGTTCTACCGCAGGTAGATAAAATATCTTGCGAATACATGTTTCAAGTATTCGTTACGTGCTGAGTGCGTCATCCCAATGCGAACTATGTTCGCATGGAGCTTTTTATCGTATAGGACGCAATTTCCTATACGATAAAAAGCTGTGTATACACCTGGGAGGCAAATACACAGCGCATTAGCTCTATATGTCCCTACGTTGGCATTATCCAAATCAGGTTATGGGTTAAAGCACACAGCTTACTCTCAGCCCACTTTTCGTGAGCACCCCTTTGATTCATGACAAGCGAATCGGCTTACCAATTCGTCTTGTTCCTCTATGGTATTATTTTTAATATAGGAATGTCATAAGCCCTCTTAAGATTTTGATCGAACCTATGGTACCCTTATCCTCTGATTATACTCATAATAAGAAAAATTGCAACTCCGGATGACTTTAATTCGGATTAAAGAGCAAATTCACGGCAGCCGTTGGACCTGTTCCGGAGGGAGAGGATCCGCCGATTAGCTTTGCAACAAGCCCTCCACCTGGCCCTACAAATTTAGATTCCGTTGAACCTATCCGGGGGTAACGCCGGACTTAACCTATGTATTGCCGGATCCGGATGTTATCCAAGTCAATCACCGGGCACTTGATTTTTCACTGATTCTCTTATAATAATTTGGGGGGAAAACACAACATCCTTTCTATATTCACGTTTGCTTAAGATCCTATCCATTACAAGCTTTACTGCTTCAACTCCAACTTTACCCTGCATCATATCAACTGATGTTAATTGAGGATTGGTACATATGCAATACTCGGTATTGTCCAAAGATACAATAGAAATATCCTCTGGTACTTTAAGTCCAAGATTACTACAGGCATTCATACACCCTATAGCCATCAAATCATTACAAGCCATAACCGCCGTACATTTACCACCCTTGCTAATATATTGCTGAAATTTGTGCAATGCAATTTCTCGAGTGAAGTCAGCATTAATAACTAAACTGTTATCAATAGGGATTCCAGACTCTTCCAGTGCCTTGCAATAACCTCCAAAGCGCTCTTTTGTATTTTGCTCTTTCGGATCACCACCTATAAATGCAATTCTGGTATGTCCTTTTTCAACACAGTGACGTGTTGCAACCCAAGCTGCCAGAGATTGATTAACATAGACACAATCATAAAACTCTTGATATTCAGAGCTTTTATAAAAACTCGTTATAACCGTAGGTAGTCCAGTATCCTTAATTGCATTAATTAATGTAGGATTGTAATCAAACGAGCCAAAAATAAGACCATCCACATAATGCCCTTTTAGCGAATTGAGAATTTCTAATTCTTTTTTAGAACTATGCATAGTATAAGCCAAAAGCATATTGTAGTTATAATATTCCAATGTATCTGTTACTTCTTTAATCATAGCAAAATAGTATGGATTCATTATATCTGGTATACAAAGCATTATTTTATTGGTTATATTATTTTTTAGGGTTTTAGCTGCTTCATGCGGAAAGTAGTCTAATTCTTTAGCAGCAGCAAATATCTTTTTTTTAGCTTTATCACTACAATAACCTCTTCCACTTAATGCCCTGGCAACAGTAGAAGCAGACAGCCCTGTTTTTTCTGCAATATCATAAATAGTACTCAACTTATCACCACTTTCAGAAATCAAAGCATTCTTGTTAACTCTAAGACTTTCTTAATTTCTCTATTTGTTTTAAACTTTCCTCTTTTTATTTTCATTATATACTTTATTAAAATACTTGGCAAATAGAAAACTTCGAAGATGTTCTTCCGTTACAATGGAACAGATATGTTTTTGCCAAAAATCTATAGGCAAAACAAAATGTCGTGAAAGATTCAAATATCTGCTGTCTGTTATGGTTGATGTCATCATAGATGGAAAATCCATTCCAGCAAAGTAGTATATATCCGCAATAAGAATAAGCGGAAAGAATACCTTTGGCTGATTTCAACAGACACATCCTTAGATGAAGAGGAAATCATTCAAATTTACGGGAAACGCTGGGATATTGCAGTGCTCTTCAAAGCCCAAAAGCTATCTCAGACTTAGTAAAGAATGCAACTTACTTTCTTATGATGCGATGATTGCTCATGTAGCAGTTGCTTTTACCAGATATATGATGCTGTCACTAGAGAACAGGGAGTCAAAAGACGAACGCTCTTGGTATCATATTATAGGACAGGATGGCTTAATATCTATGCTTAGAAATTAGTAATCGGCGTAAAATATAGATAAAACTGAATCTTTACGCCGATTGTAATTATCCCGTCTGTGCTATAATTAATGCCGAAAAACCCATATTTATTCCAGAGGCCCGGTGTAAGCAGCGTCCGCATTTATAGTAAACAGCCGTAAATGGATAACCTATCCATGAACATATATTCCGACACAGAAATACATGTTTAATACTTGCTGATAAACTGGTTTTATTACTTAAGTTTCAGATTCGAGCACAAGATATTTTACATCCTAAAGTCCTAAATTTTACTTTTATTGGTTATTATAATATTCTTTTTCTAAATTTCTTAACCAAATGAATCGGAAACTTCCATATCTATTTTTGCGATAATGCTTTTTCGTAAAAATATATTCGCATAGGTCGCTGTTTCACCAGTTGCAATAATTAAATACGCTTTTTCGCTTCATCCTAAAAATCTTGACGTTCTAGCATACATATTGCGTTTTTATATTGCGCAGAGATTTGCTCATAATACCTCTATTTCAATCCCCTCGAGATCACCATATAAGATGTCCGCCTTCCATATACGTTCTCTCGTAGTTCTGTCCTTCTCAACAGTTAACGTTCCCCATGCACTGCCACAGCTAAAAAATGTTTGATAGTAATCATCATGCATAACAGGATGAAATGTCAGTTTTGATGAGGGAATGTCACAACGATAACCACTCAGTGCAAGTAAAACTCCGTAGCTGGCTAAGGAACGGGCATAATGGTGTCCGCACTCTACTTCGTTCCATGGATTCCTTCGAATACCATCATGACGGTCACGCACCGCTTTTACTACGTTTAATCCTTCTTCAATGTATCCTTCCTGAATTAAATGTGTTGCCACCTGGTACTCAATCCCCGTCCACACCTCATCACTATAGACAAAAGGAATTTCCGGGCGGCTTCCCTTCGGCCAAGTACAAATAGCGAGGCCTGCTTCATCATTTAAAGCGTAGGTACGCTGAAGATTACAGTGATTTCGAAAAGTATCTTTAAAATTGTTATCATAGATCGCTTTTATCGCTACTTTCACATGTTCTTCCGGCATAATGTATCCCAATCCTACTAAGTGAGCCAATTCCTGACCGAATAATTGATCCGCCAAGCATCCGTCTCCAAATTGGTACTTATGCTCATTCACATCCTCTAATTTTTGCACATAGTATTCTCCGTTGAAACAATTTTGATCAACGATCTCCGCTGCGGTTTCCCATCGTAACTTATATTCTTGCGCCAGCTCTTGCTCACCAAGATAAAGGGCGATCTGTCCCCCGGCCTTCAATGCTGCAATATAGATCGAGTTAATCATAGAATTGATACCATAGAATTCTATATCATAGGTATTATGCTGCTTTCCATCCAAAGCTCCATCGTTATCGTTATCCCAGTTTTTTTTCGCATATTCCAGAACTTTCTTCGCATTTGGCCAAAGCTCCTTTAACACTAAAGTATCACCGCTAAACCTCCAATCGCGGTAAAGCCTGATTACACAACCTAGTTGGCCATCTGCGGCAGGAAGGAACTCCCACGGATCATCCTGAAAATAGGTTCTTGCCCGGAAACGCATTGCTCCCTCCCCATCCGTTTCATCAATGAATTCCGTCCGTCTCATCGATTGCTCAAGCTTTGGAAAAAGGTAAGCAAGTGATTGCGCATAATTCCAGACATGGGTGCAATTTCCATCACAGCATCCTGCATTATCAAAGCAGCCTTCGTAAGCAAAAAATGTACCATCCTCTATCTGAAAACAAGTATTACTACGAATCACGGTCAAATTGCTTGCCACCGCATCCAAGACGAACCCAGGACAGGTACTTCCAAAAAGGCTGTTATGAAATTTCGCCGTTAGATCCTCCAATCGCTGAAAATTATTAACTACATAGGAGGCAGCTTCAATAGCAGAAGGATATAATGTCGCATAATAATTCTTAATTAGGTCTCTGTTGTTTTTTCGATAATCCTGAAGTTGATCCCATGATTTTATTCTCCATGGATGACACCAGCTGATAATAAATAGAAATTCCTCTGTCTGTCCTGGTGCAAGTGATTTCTTCATCCCAAGAGAACCGATTTTGGCATCACTTTTATGGATGAAATTTTCCTGGCTCTTTATTGTTCGATTATTATCGAGTAAACCATCCTCCGTAAAATCATTCCAAAAATCCTGTAGACCGTCCCACCAGGATCCTTCATTCCAATATTCCCGGTAAAAGACATCCTTTTCGGTAGCAAAGATGCCCATATCCATATACTCAAATTCATTCTGGCCTTTGCTATCGGTTGTAAAGGATATCCCACGGAAATTATCCTTATCAATAAACTCATTCACGGATTCTCCGGGAAATAATGGTTTGTTCCATATATCTCTTCCGCTATAATTACAGAGATTCGCAAACGAGCCTGCAATACTAACATTCTGCGTATGGTCAGATACATTTTTCACTCTATATTTAACGATTCCGCATGGTATTGCCGACTCTTCTACATTTAAGGGTATGAATGGTGTATAAGCCTCCATGGTAATCTCCAGTGGCACCATCTCATCTTTCAGATCGATCCATACGAAAGGATACTCTCCTGTCATTTTCGTATCCTGAAATCTTGGTAATCCGCCAATTTCCCATGCAGTAAAACCATGGGAATGATCGAAAGGCGGAACCAATTCTCCTTCCAATGCCTTTACGACAACATTCCCTTTCCCATCCTCCGCTCTTAGAGCAAAGAATGTATAAGGGGAATCCATTCCCTTATTGGGTAATCCAAAGATTTCAAAATCATCAAAATTTCCTCTTGCACCAACGGAGATGTTACCCGTACCAATTCCACCGAGTAGAAACTTGGCCGCCGATGCTTCCTTTGAAAACAATCGTTGCGTGTTACTTCGAACCGCTTTTTCTCCCATGAATTCTTCTCCCTATCGTTCCAATTCCATTTCCATTAGAACGACATTATAAACCGGATCAAATAGTGACATCATAAATGCAATTTTAGTACCATCTTCCGAAACCCATTTGGGATTCATAAAAGCTCCGTACAAGCTTGGAAAATCCTTTTGAGCAGCAAGGATTACCGGTTTTGAATAAGGACCGTAGATGTTTTTAGAGCTTCTCATTACCAGATCTGCTTTACCGTCCATATAGGTAACCAGCCACTCATCCAAATAATCGCTATACATGACGGAGATTTCCCCTACCGCTTTCGGCAAGATATTATATGCGGTATACATAGCCTCTTCGCCTGTTTCATACAGCGGATTTCCTTGCTTATCATATCCCATAAGATATTCATAAGCGGTAAAGTTTTCATATTTATCAATTGGTACGCGCATCATTTTTGCAGAACCCCGGCGACCACCGGTGATTCCAAGGATATAAACATAATCATCCGATATAACTGGTGCCATTTGGCAGAAGTTACTATCTCCCGGCCAACGTAACGCTTCAAGTGGTTTCCAGTTTTCACCACCGTCATTACTTTTTGCAATCGAACCATAGTTGCACTCCCATTCACCCGGTTCTCCCCAGTGACGCACTGACATATAGGACATATAAAGGGTGTCACCGATCACGATCCCGCCGGTTGGAATCGTTGTCATTTCAACATTATCCAGCTTACGGCTTTGAATTAGCTCTTTCGCATTTTTACTCCCCGGAACGGTTACCATATGATCAAATAGGATACCATCGGTATAATCACTATCGGTTGTAACCGCTAGAACATTACTTCTCCATCCTCCTTGCATCCCTTCGTTTAAGAAGGTATCTCCGAAGGCTATGAATGTTTTATCTTCGGAATTAAAGGAAATACCAAGATCGGTACCACCAATACCATAATTCGTTTTCGTCTGATTAATCGAATATTCTCCGGTTTCAATCGCTATCATATGTATGTTTTTAACAATGTTTAGGTTGTATTCCTCCTTTGGATCACTTAAAGGCATATAGGACAAGTTCTTCTTCCTATGCGCATTTAAGATTTCCATAGCATCCGCAGCTTTTCTTTCCCAAGCAGGCATTGCATCATCAACGACCGTTTCTACTTCCGGCAGCTCTTGCGCTTCCAAATCTGTCTGCGTCTTTTCCGTCTTTAAACACCCAGAAACTATCATCGGAGCCGTAATTATTAAAATAACCATAAAAAACTTATCTCTTATACGCATTGCAATCTCCTCATAAGAATTGTAATACTATGTCCTTTACCATTCTATCTTATATTTATTTTATACCGGATAACACAACACCTTTAACAATGTGCTTTTGAAATATAAAAAACAGAATGATTGGTGGTATTACCGCAATTGTAGTTCCGGCCATAACCGCACCAAAATTGGTTGAATAAACCGATCTCATAGATCTTATGATCTGCATAATTTGCATATACTCAGGCTTTGTAATGGTCATGGAAGGCCAAATAAAGCTATTCCAATACCCAATAAATGTTCCTGCTCCCAATACAACCATAGGTCCTTTTGTCAAAGGTACAAATATACTAAAAAATATTTTTCCTCTTCCTGCACCATCGATCATCGCTGCTTCTTCTAAGCTTAATGGAATATTGAGGAAGAACTGCCGGAAAAAGAATATATTATACCCGGAAGCTACACCCGGAAGTATCAATACTCCTAAGGTATCAATCATTCCCAATTTGTGTACAACCAAAAATGATGTCAGTTGAATCGTCATAGCAGGAATATACATAGATAAAATACAATAAACCCATAAAAACTTTTTGAAATAAAAGTTCATTCTGGCAAATACATAACCAGCCATCATATTGATCAGCAAGGATAAAGCAACCGCAATAACAGAAACCAAAAAGGTCACAAGCAAAGATCGAACAAAGGATATTGATTTATCCCCGAATATTGCGTCAAAATTCTCCAGCATAAACTTTTCAGGGAGTATCTTTAGTGGAACTGCAAATACTTCTTTTTTTGTTTTAAAACTTGCTAAAGCCATCCAGATCAATGGAAATAAGGCCAGAAATGCGATAGCCAGTGCTATTATGCTAAACACAACTTCTTCTATTTTCTTTGGAATTTTTTTCATAATAACATCTACCCTTCTATCGATTTATCTGATTTAATAACTGCAAACACAATCGAGTTAATTGCTGTTATAAGAATAAGCATTAAAACAGCACCGGCAATTGTATAGCCCATACCCTTACTGGTATCCCTATAATTATTATAGAGATATAGCATTGGCGTAAGTGTTGAGTTTGATGGTCCACCGCCAGTAAGCATATACGGAATATCAAACATCTGAAGGGTACCTGCAGTCAGGCTAATGCACATTAGTACAAATATATTCTTTAACTGCGGTATTGTAATATGAATCATTTTTTTTAAGCCTCCCGCACCATCTACCGAAGCCGCTTCATAGTATTCATTCGGTATATTCATCAGTCCGGCATACATTAGTATGGTGTTTCCTCCGAGGCCAAGCCAGATTGTTGGTATAATAATGGCTATGGTAGCCCAAAAAGGATCATTTAAAAATGCGACTCTCGGGGAGCCAAGCTTCATTAAGATCTGGTTCACAATACCACCCTTATAATCCAAAACAAATATAAAAATAACAGAAGTTGCTATTCCGGATACGATTCCCGGAATATAAATCATGGTTCGAATCGCTGCGGATAATTTTTTGCTAAGGTTAACTAGTACATTTGCAAATAAAAATGAAACTATGATCATCAGCGGAACTATGATAACTACAAACTTGATAATATTTGCTACTGCTTTCTGAAAATAAACCGTATTTATAATAATTCGATAATTATCAAATCCTACAAATACCGAATCAATATAAAAGTTCCAATCATAGAACGATTTCTGTAGAGCCATGACTAACGGAACGATTACAAATATAGTAAGCATGATGATTGCAGGAAATAACATGATATAAGCCGTTTTCATATCTTTTTTATCAATTTTTGTTAATTTATTTTGATGTTTCTTACGCTTCAAAGCGATACCTCCTCCTATCCTCAGAAATGAAAATCAGGCATTAGCCGTTTCAAACGGAGATTAACTTAAAACAGCTAATGCCAATTACTGCTTTCGCTTCCCATTACGAAGTATTATTTCTTCGGATTTGTTCCTGCCAATTGTTGATTGTCAATGATTGCCTGAATGGAAGTGCTTGTTTCAACTGCTGCTTCCTCTGCACTCATCATTCCTAACGATGTATTCTCAAACATTAAAGAAACTGCAGCAGAGATATCCCAAGGATAGATTGGCTCTGCAATTGCATGTGCGGAAACATAATTAACGGTTTCAGCCCAAGTACTGTCTCCTGAATTAGCACTGACATATTCTCCTACGCTCTTCCGGGGAGCAGCCTTTGCAAATTTTGAAATTTTGAAGAATTCCCCACAGGTTTCTACATCCTCTGCTAACAACCAGCTAATATAATCTGCTGCACCTTCCGCTACCTTTGTTTTCGCATCAATAACATAGGACCATCCGCCATTGGTAGCTAATATCGTATCCTGATTACCATCCTTTGTCGGAGGAATTGCAACAGCAAATCTATCTGCAAGTTCAGGATAATCATTAATAATTTGCCCTATTCCCCATGAACCACAAAATTTCATAGCTACACTTTCTTCTCCGAAATCCTTCATATCCGCATAGCCTGAAAGAGCCTGTGCAGGAACGATACCTTCGTCGTAGCATCTCTTATAGAAATTAGCTAAATCAATATAGCCCTGGTCAATGGTCGGAGCATCCCAATTATCATTCATAGCCAGATGACCGGAGCTGGCATATTGCATTCCCCAGGTACACCAACCCATGGAAGCAAAATCAGGAATACTAAGTCCAAACATCTCATTCGTTGTCAATTTTTTACCTGCTTCAATAAGTTCATCCCAGGTAGTAGGAGCTTTCGTAATTCCGGCCTGCTCAAATAAATCAGTACGATAGAAAAGCACGGTTGAAGGCTCTACCAGCTGTGGATATGCCCAATATTTACCTTCAAAGCTAACCATCTCTTTTACATTATCATTCAAATCGTCAAAAGCTTCTGACGAAAGAAGATCATTGAGCGGCAAAATCAGACCATCCTTAGCAGCATTCACAATATTACCATAGGAAAGAACGTAGGTATCCGGTGCTGTCCCTGCAGCCTGCGCGGATGCCATTCTTTCGGTCCATGCATCACCTGCAATAAACTCCTGTTCAACCACATAGCCTCTTCCCAAAGCATTATATTCCTCTGCCTTTTGTGTAAAAAATTCCTGATTCCATGGTTCGAAAATCTGATTCCAAACGACTACTTTTACCGGATCTTCACTTGAAGAACTCGAATCAGAACCTTTTTTCTCTGTATCCGTTTTTGGTTCCGTAGATGACGTTCCCCCTGTTTTGTCCGGATCTGTCTCCGAGCGGTTGGATTTGCATCCGGAAAGTGCCATAACTACCATCACGCTTGTCAGAACCATAGCTAATACTTTTTTAATTGCCATAAAATATTCCTCCCTAGAATTTATTTTCAACTATTAATAGTTGCCTGGGTAATAATGTTAAATCTCTCAATTCCTTGCCAATTATTTTTTTTGTATCGCTCGACTTTGCCACATAATCAAAACAAACATCATACTCTCTATCCTCTTGTAGAATATCATCCTCCCACAAAATCTCTTGTGTAACATCCGATGTATTGGCGAAAAGAATTATTTCGGAATCTTCATAACCATATCTTGCGGTAACCACACTATCAAGAAGGATGCTTTCTCGATCTCCAAGCTCTATACTTCTTTTTGGGGAATTATATTGGTAATAGGTTCGCCATACTTTCGGTATCCGTAGTTTTGGCGGGCACTTCATTTCTCCATATGCAAGATACGGATTGTATCTTCCTATCCTGAGAGCTGCAAATTTAGCTAAATATTTAGCAATCGATGTATCATAGGAAAAACCGGCCGGATCAAAATCACAATAATGTTCTTCCGGGCTATTTTCTATTCCATTCATCCTCTCCATAGCACTGTACTCCGAATTAATTTCAAATAGGCCACCCCAAAGATAGGTCTTTGCAATCGTATGGTATATTAGATTCCCGCCTTCCTTTGTTAGCTTTCCCCATCCATCCATTCGTAAGGGGGCATATCCGCTATATACATATTGGAACATCGGTATAACCTTCGCCTTTCCTTGCTTTATGAGATCTCGAAATATTCCTGTTTCTAGATACGAACAAGGCTGCGCATAGGCTCTTGCCTGGTAAAAATCCAGGCAATCGATAAAGACTTCATTCATCATCTCAGTGCCAAGCGGCACATATTGTCCTTTTACTTCTGCTAATTTATGCTTTGTATCAGAATATATCTTTCGATAAGCCTCCGTCATCATTTTACCGGCACCTACCGGATGACCATGCTCATCGCTCATACAGGTCTTCAGGATGTTATTCGCTGAAATATCGTAATACATGGCATCACATCCAGATTCCTTCACTACCTGAGCATCCCGTTTTACGTGGAAGTCTTGCGTATATTGACAGATGGGACAAAGCATAGTGAATTTATATTCATCTCTGGATTTTGGTTTCTTCGGCCATTTCTGTAGATTACTACTGATCCGGTCACGATCCGATTTATCAACCGCAATAAGAAAATCAAATTCAAATGGTGCAAATCGATCTCCATTACGGCGAATTACATCTACATTCTGATCAAGGAATCTTGTAGGAAACCAATCATCGTATCCGCCCGGAAGCGAGTTCATGTAATTTTGTTCTACTTTGGTCCAATCCGGCCCTAATACATGAAATATTGGACTCTTGATATCTTCGGAATAGCGTTCCAACCATACAGAGCGATCATGGCAGGCATTGATTCCAAACGTACAGGCCCCCATCTCTTCATAAAGCCAAGAAGCCTTCTTATCCACGCTTCGATCCTTTAATTTTCCACCGGAGCACCAGGGCTGATGCAATGCCCACGTTTTATATAGGTCACAACCTTCATACCACCCGTTACCATCCGTTAACGTAATGACAAATTTCCATGGTGCTTTCAGATCATTTCCATATTCGATATCCTCATAGCCATAAATCTGGCTTGCCCTTAATTTTCCGTTATGCTTATAAAAATTCAACCATTTTTGATGGTATTGTCCATCATACGCAGCAAAATATAAGCCGATTTTATCCTTGCAATAATAGGTGAAAAACTGCATGGATGCTCCGGAAAAGCTCTCCGGATATGGCATATACCGGAATCCCTCGTCCTCACGAAAGTTCTCCAGCGGTTCTTCTATCAAAAATCCTGTGGCATAGGAATGCGCTACATAATTCTTGAGGTTTATTACATGATTACCTCCGTAGATTGCAGCAAAATTGCCGATACCATCAAGTAAAGGATATTCCATACTGCTGAGTTTTTGCTTGCTCCTGTTCTCAACATAGGATTCTACACTGATTGAATTTCCATCCATCTGCCATACTGCAATCAGTGTAATCTCGGAAGTTATGCTCCATTGAAGCTTCAATCTATCTTCTTGTTCTACATACCGAAATGAATGGAAGCTTTCCATGTAGCTCTCTTCTTCACATTCCAGCCGGAATACTTCATTATTCAAATTATCTAAAATAGTCTTCTTATTTACTAAGTCGACAATCTTCCGTATCGCACCATTGTCTTGATCAAACTGTACTTCCCAAAGATTATTATTTAAAGAAAGCAATTTGTTTACTCCTTATATTTTGTTTTTATTATTTGCAGGAAGCTAAAAAAGAGATCTATTTTTCATTATCGCGCAGATTTCCAAGGGCTCCACCCGGATGCCATTTTATATACTGCGTCGGATCCAGATTTCTATAAGCCTGCAATAAAAGGCTTAATCGTTGAATAACGTAGGTTTCAGCTATAATTGATGCTCTTGGTGCACGATTTAGTTGATCGCCTTCTTCTTTAACACTAGCAAAGATATGCGTATCCCCTTGCTTTGCCAGCCAAGAATTATGATTCCCTGTAATCGATATTATGGAGCACCCATTATTCTTAATCGCTGCAACCGTTGCTTTCAATTCAGCGGTTTCTCCACTATTGGATATGCAAATGACAACATCACCCGGCAATAATTGTCCACAAGAGCCGTGAATTGCTTCGGTTCCATGAAGAAAATACGTAGGAGTTCCCGTTGATGATAGTAGTGATGCACCGTAAGTTGCCACATGCCCCGGCTTACCTATCCCTGTTATATGCACACGATTACCTCGCTCCTGCGCTTTTATAATGAGATTTGCGCTGTCTGTATACTCTTCCTCATCTATTTCGGAAACGAACTGCTGTATTTCTTTAGAAACAATATCATCAAAATTCTTTAATACATTCAAGTCAAGATTACTCATTTTTATAACCATACTCCTTTCAACCTTTTCACCCTCTTTATGATTTTCGCCAGTTTAACAATTCAATATCGTTTCTCTCTCTGATTAAATCATTTACATTTTCCACCCAAGGCA
This sequence comes from Lachnospiraceae bacterium, assembly GCA_015057615.1. Classification (GTDB taxonomy): domain Bacteria; phylum Bacillota; class Clostridia; order Lachnospirales; family Lachnospiraceae; genus Mobilitalea. The sequence goes on from SVEA01000157.1 coordinate 24,051, forward strand.
AAGATGGTTGAGCACCCATCTTGGACACCGTGAGTGCACCCACATAATTTGCAATTCGAACTGATTTTTCATGGTCAATACCCATAGAAACAAGTGTTGCAAAAGCACCCACAAAAGAGTCACCTGCACCGGTAGGATCCACAGCTTTCGTGTTCTGTATGGAAGGACATATAAAAAATTCGTTTTCATTACCAAACGCTGCGCCGGCAGTTCCCAGCGTAATCAACACATTTTTGACGCCACGATCTAAAAGAGCATTTATTACAGCTTTTACATCATCTTTATTCACATTAGCTCCATCATGTCGAATCGTAACACCTGTGATATCCGCCGCCTCATGCTCATTTGGAGACATATACGTAAGCTTAGACATAATTGAATCGCTTAGAGGTGCAGACGGAGCCGGATTAAGCATTACAGGAACTCCATTCCGTTCAGCACATTCAATAACAAATTCGTTAATCTCCATTGGTATTTCAAATTGAATCAATACCATGTCATAATTTTTTATTTCTTTTTCCAAGAAACGAAGCTCTTTTTTGGTAATCGTCATATTGGCACCAGGCACAACAATAATACGGTTCTGGGTTTTTCCTTCTTTATCAACTTGCAGTTGAACATTTCCAATAGCAGATGGAGCATCCTGATCAATCATAACTTTTCTGCAATCGATGCCAGATTCGACGCAAGAATCAATCATCTCTTTACCGTAAATATCATCTCCCACTTTACCTACCATGGTTACATGTGCGCCAAGTCGAGCCGCTTGAATTGCCTGATTAGCACCTTTCCCTCCAGATGCGGTTTGAAAGCCGCATCCGAGAACAGTTTCTCCAACCTTCGGGAATCGGTTGGTTGAAACAATTAAATCCTTAACAAAGCTGCCAACTACCAAGATTTCTGGACTATCCTTAATTCCTATCATTTTATAAAGCCCCTTTTTTATGTTTTAAATTATCTCTAAATAATCTTTATCTCCAATTGGAGGAAATGTTGCTGCAGGAATTGTCTGGTACCAGAAAGCAATGGAAGAAATATCATCTTGAAGCGGAAGATACCTGCCACCTTCCCTCCACCCCAATGCCTGAATTGTTACTTTCAAGTCATGATCAAAGCGGATCGGGTCGGTAATGTGGAAGCGATACATTCCAAATCTTTTCTGGCTCTTATAAAGTTCATCTCTTCTGACTTCATAAAATCCGCCATAAGGTGTTGTAAAATCTAAGTACTTGTCATGGGAGTACGGATCCTCAAAATCATAGGAACCGCAGAAGTAATCCTCTGTGCCTGTTCCGCAGATTGTTGGGTACTCGGTGTCTCCATCTAGGAAGAATTTAATTTCGCCTTCACCCCACCATCCGTTATTATTAACACCCCATGCCATATAGGTTCCGACATAGTGGCCTTTCCCTTTTACACCATCTAAAATTGTGTAAACATCTTTATACGGTAATGGATTCACACGTCTGAACTGCGCATGGAAATAAGCTGCGTCCTCCGGAACCTCTGTGAGCGTATAATCAATTTGATAGTAGTAAACTACATCTTCCTCGGATCTATTTTCAAGTGTTATCCGGCAATTCTTTCTAAAAGGCATGGTCCAATAGCAATTGAAAGCACTGCCGGGATTAACGCAAACAGCAAGTGTTGATATCTGTGAATAATCTTGCCAGCCGCTGCAGAAGAAATCGCCAACCGGACATTCTACGGATGGATTCTCTAAACCATCCCAGTAAAATCGAATAATTGTATTTCTCCACTTTCCCGTTGGTGTCATCCATATATGCTGAATTGCACCCGGTCCGTCTATATTCGCAAGCTCGAACGTCTCACCTGCTTTGATAATAATATATGGGTTGACTTTCCACGCTTTCCCTAAGTCACGAGCGGCAAGTTTTGCCGATCCATCTTCAAGTTCGCACATTCCACCCTTACCTTTTTCGCCCGTAAAATTCTCTGGGCTGATGGAACGTGTTCGCGCGTTTGAAAGCAAGTGTATGTTACCAATACTATTCGATAATCCATTGTACATAAATTTTAACCTCCTTGTGATATCGATGTCATTATTGTAAGTTGATTATATGTGGTAATGCACAATCTGTCAAGATATAATCTCATAATAATTATTACTTTTTTTTAATATCTCAACTTTCCTACCAGTGAATTTGGACTGAATGCTTGATATATTAAGCGAAACAACTTCATAAACCGATACATTGACCTGTCATAGGATTTGCTTATTTGGGTACGGAGTCAAAAAGCAACCCGTTTTAGACAAACTATTTTACCTCGCTTTCATTTAATACTTTAATTATTTGTATCATTTTGAAAGGTAAAATAATTCGCAATAAATTATCCTTAATAGTAAGCCTCTCTGCAAAAAAGTATAATAAAATAGAAACTTTTTCACAGAGAGGTAAAATACGATGGGAAGAGAAGAAGACAGGGATGCATAAGCCCTGGAAAAGAACCCGATTGAATCATGTAATAAGGTCAGAGAAGATTTTACCTGATTTATTTAACCGATTTGGGGCGGATAGCTGACCCAAGGCACCAAAGCTATATCACATATACAAGCCGGATCACGCTGGAATAGATTTATTATAAGGGTATTGCAGGTATTTCCTTATGTCATAGCTACCCCTGTAGCCAAGTATCATAAATTTATTCTCCCGAATTCTTTCCTACAGATATTTTAAAAGACGAAAAAAAAGGGGGGATACACCCCCCTTACTCCCTCGTCTATGCCGTTACCGAAATTCCTCTATCGATCAGAAGCTTTATATATAAGCCGCCCTGTACGCTTCGATGCTGAAAGCCGATCTGTTTTGCTGTCAGTGTATCATACCAGTCGGTCATCGGCACTCTTGATTCCGATTCATGATACGCTTTCCACAGCGGCTCGATCATACGTTCAAAATCTTCCTTCTTCTTCATAAGGGAAGCACTCCAGACAAGCCAGTCAGATTTGGTATAGGATGCCCGGTTATCGAGAGGCATACCATAGGAGTTCGTATGGTTGATATAGCTTTTCAGTTCTTCCCTAAGAAGCTCGTCTGAGAAGAAATTCGTCTGAAAAATCCGGTCCCAGATCAGATTATATTTCATACTAAATGTATCCGGCTGATCAAAGGTTAAGCGGAAGGTCCCGTCTCCGCCAGCTGCTCTTTCGATCCAGCTCTTCGCCATGCTGCCTGCCGTCTTAAGATATTCGGTGCCTTCCTCATTACCGGCAAGCTTCTCCGTGATAATACCAAAGCTTGCGATCCCCATGATTGCCTTTGCTGCCAGATTGCAGTTATGGGCAAGGTGGCCGGCAAAATCATCTGTACACAGCTGGTTGTCGGGATCCGTACCATGGCTTACCAGGTATTCTGCCCATTGCTTTAGCTGCGGTAAATATTTCGAGGCAAAAGAAAAATCACCGGAGGCTAAGGACAGCGCAGCCACGGTTATAAGCATATTACCGCATTCTTCAATCGGCATTTGATCAGCAGGGTTCGTCCCGCCGCCGTATACCTGCCCATTCAGCAGAGGATAGGTACCGACATCATGGGGGGCAAAGTCATGATACCATTCTTCTGTCGCTGCGTAGCGGAAAACCGGCCGCAGCATACCTTTGACCAATTCCGGATTGTAGAGCAGAAACAGCGGTATCGAAGGATAGGTCACATCGACGGTTGCCGCACATGCATTGCTGAAGCATTCCTTGGAGATAAACAACAACTCTCCTTTTCTATCCTCGCACAGCTTATGTGCTGCAATGACCTGACGATAGGCTAACATTAATAGCTCCGCATATTTTTCACCGCCGCTTGTAACGGCAGAACAATATAATTCGTCCGAGAAGCGGTTGCAGCGTTTTAAAATATCCTCGTACTCGTTAAATGCCCGAAGAATAATTTCCTTAATATCCTCCGATTCTTTCGTCCAGTACCCTTTGAGGTTTTCACTAAAGTATTGGAGGCTGTAAATGTCATCATAGGCAAAGGTAAATAAGGCTTTGCTCCGGGCAGCGGTATCCAGCCGAACGCTGGCTTTAAGCTGCGAAGCTTCTCCTTTCTTGTGGATACGAATCTCCGGAGATCCACCCTTTGCTGCCAGATAGAAATAGCCCCAATTGATGCGGACATCGTCCCCTGCCTGATTCAGTATCTGCTGACAGGTATTGCCCATTTTAGCGCAAGCAATCCCCTGCTCCATAGGAATCATTTCCCCCATGGTAGAATGCTCTTGACGTGTATTTAAGCAGATGTCATCCTCTACAAACAGGCTTATTTCTGCTTGATGCGGCTGACTGTCCTGTCCGCGTATCTCTGCTTCCAGATAAGAAACCGGACGGGACATGATTTTCAAATCGTCCAACAGCAGAGGGGATGTAAAAGTAAGAGTCAATTCGATCTGCCCCGCGGTAAATATATAAACGGTTGACATGGCAGTAATTTTACAGTCGGTCTGAACCATCTTTTTCATGTTCTCTTTATATCCCATAAAAAGATACTCCTCGCCATTGGTCTTAAGAATGCCGGTAATGGCATTGGGCTTACCAGTCCAATGAACGGTCTCCCCAGCATTCAGCATATCATGCACCGACCAGACGCTAAAGTACGGATCAATTGTGATAAGGGGTGTTGCAGGTGCTCTAAGTTTCATCGTCTTTCTCCTTTTTCTCTTATATCGTATTATTTCTATAATGTGTTTAGAATTTTCCCACATCAGTACCCATAATGCCGCTTTGCGGCATCCCAAAAACCTGGAAGAACAAGGAGTGAGCATCCATATGCGAACTTCGCAGTTCTTCCCGTGTGAAGATGTTTTACACTACGCTCATGCTCTACGGGCATAAATTCCGAAGAATCGCTGCTTTTGCTATTCTTCCTAAGGTAATACAGCGTTCCGGAAAAAACTCCAGCTGCGGTTTAAAAATCCGTAATAGTACCTTTCATCATAACCCCCATGCTTTTCCTAATATAATCTGCAAGCTTCATCCTTTGATTCCGCAGATGCAAAGCCTTGGATGATGTATTTCTGGAAAAAGGGAAAGTTAATTAATATAGAATTTTTAATGTGTGTATTTCGAACGGCTTAAACATAAGACGCACTTCGTCTCCGCATAATTCAAGAGGAAGCTTCTCCTTCTCCATCAGATCTGCCAGAACAACCTGCTTCGGCGGCAGACCGAGTTTTATTACTGTAGTAGTGGGCGTGCCGTGACATTCATACAAACGTACGATGATATGATTGCTGTCCTCTGCCTTTTTCACGGTTTCCACCACGATGTGATCACTGTCCGTCTGAATAAAACTGAAATCCGAATCGGAAATGGCACTGCGATTCGTCTCCGGTTCCTGTATTCGAAGCGGTATGTTTAGTTCATAGGCAGCCTGTGCCACTTTCCCAATTATCTCATCTCCTGCATGAGAATACAAGCTATAGGTGAACTCATGGTATCCCTGATCCGCATCCTCATCCGGATATTTCGGACTTCGCAGAAGGTTTAGATCCAGTATGCTATCCCTCACGCTGTAACCATATTTACAATCATTTAAAAGTGCAACTCCATATTCGGGTTCCGATAGATCCACCCATTTATGTGCGCATATTTCATGCTTCGCCATATCAAATCCGGTATTTTCATGCGTAGGACGCTTCACCGAACCAAACTGAATGTCACAGACCGCTTCCTGCGCCTTTATTTGCAGCGGGAAGGAGGTTCGAAGCATCTTGCGGCTTTCGTGCCAGTCTACCTTGGTGATAAAATCCAGCCTGCGGCTGCCTTTGGTCAGAACAATCTTCTGCTCGATCCGCGAATCTCCAAACCTATAGACCTGGACTACCTGCGCTTTTGGTCCGTCCACAGAGGCTTCGGAGGAAATCAGCTCGCATGCCATCGACGGTCTTTGCTTGTATTGGATGGAGAAATCCCATGCATCGCCGTTATCGTAATAAACCCTCAACTTGTTCCCAGACTGCTCCGGATCTAAAATTTCCCTCTTATTCTCCTTATCGTATATGGATTTTATCGAACCGTCCGGACAGAAGCTTACCAGGAGGATATCATTTTCCAGGCTGTCCTTTGCCGCTTTCGGAAACGGGCTGCCCTCTTCATAGCATTCCCATACCTTGTTATCCAAAGCGGTAACTCCCATAGGCTCCGCCTCAACTTTGATCCAACGATCCGCAAACCAAACCCATTCCTTCCTTCTCCAGGATAAGGTGTTGCATACACAGGGAGCAGAGAAGGCAAGCTTTGTATATGCCTCCTGCAGCATAGTACCAATCTCCTTCTCCATTTCGGCATAACGGCTTAAGGATTCCGCATAAACCCTATGAATGGAGGAGCCTGGCAGGATGTCATGGAATTGATATAGAAGCAGTTCCTTCCACAGCCTTTCCAGTTCGCCCGTAGGGTAGGAAGCGTTGTTAAAAAGCTGTCCCAGTACGAGGATAAATTCCAGCTCCCGAAGTCCATATTCCAGCTTTCTATTATAACGTTTGTTCCTTGCCTGCGTCGTATAGGTTCCCTGGTGCTTTTCCAGATAAAGCTCCCCGCTCCATTTCTTTAAATACTGCCGTTTCAAAGACAAGCGGTCAAAGAACTGAATGCCTGGCTCCTGCTTGACAGGAAGCAGTCCTTCCAGATTCTGCTCTCTTTCCAATCTTTCCAGATGCTCTTCTCCGGGGCCGCCACCACCGTCTCCGATACCAAAGAGCATCAGACAGTCATCGGTTACTCCCTTATCAAAATATTCCTCCTCCGCCCTGTGAATGGAGGTTGGGGATGCCGCAGAATTATAGGTGCCTTCCGGAGGCATGTGAGCTAAAACCTCACTGCCGTCAATTCCGGACCACAGAAATGTATGGTGCGGGAACTTATTATGTATATTCCAGGACAGCTTGATGGTCATAAAGTAATCCACTCCGGATTTTTTCAACAGCTGCGGCAGAGCACCGGAATAACCAAATACATCGGGAAGCCACAGCACACGCATCTCCTGATCAAATTCCCGTTCAAAATATCTTTTTCCATATAGTATCTGCCTGACAAGTGCTTCTCCTCCGGAAATATTGGTATCCGCTTCTACCCACATAGCACCCTGGGCTTCCCATCTGCCTTCCTTCACTTTGTTCTTTATTTTTTCAAACAGAGCCGGATA
>SVEA01000158.1 GCA_015057615.1 Lachnospiraceae bacterium
ATGATTTCGACAAATGATATCCGATCAGGAGTATTTGCATTCGTTGGTACTTTGGCTCCGTATTTTGGAGCCTTATGTACCGCTACGTAATGAATCTTAAGCGAAAGCGTCTCCGATTCGGATACATTTGACGAAATCATAGAATGGTATACATGGGGTGTGAAACAGTAACAGAGTCTTTTTTCTGTTTTGAAATATAAATAGGAAGCTGCTGCTCCGTTGATTAATTCATCTACTTTTGCAACAGCTTCCTTCCATGGGAAATAAAATTAATTTACATTCCTAATTCATGAAATTCTCCATCTGGAATAGAAATGTCAAAGTCCAGTTTCGTATTTTCTCCAGCAACTAATTTGATTCGGTTATTTCCTTTCTTGATATGCAAAGTGCTCGTAGCATAATCTTTCAAATGGGATTTTTCAGTAGTTTCTATAAGCGTAGTTGTTGTATCGTCAGGAGAAATTAAAACCAATTTTACTTTTCCGCTTTCTAATTTTAATAAATAGGTCATGTCGATATCCATATCATCCGCTGCTTCATATGTCCAGATCGTATCCATGCCTTCAAATTCCGCGTTACCTGTAAATGTTTGCGAATCGATTGTTTGTTCTGGATTAATCAGATTATAACTGTTATTATCACTGGCGATCTCTTTCTCATTGTTATATAAAGAAGACATATAATTTGACGAGCAACCCGTTAAAAGTAGGAAGATAAATAGAATACATATCCCTTTTTTCATAAGTTTTTTCCCTTTCCTGTTTGAGTCTTTATGAAACCATTTTACCTTAGGAGCGCAGATTAATCAATCAGCAGAATTACAGAAACCACCTAATATATCTTGAGTACATAATTCGGTATATATATTCTTTCTATTCCTATATTTTCTTCCATAAAATTCTTCTGCTCTGTGGATGCCATCGGCTTGATTATGTCATAGGATAGGTGGGCATATGTTAAAGATATGTTTACACAGATTATTGGTAAATCTAGTTTATTTATTTTATATAATATGATATTATTTTTTTAGAGATTATAAACAGGGCTTTAACCAAACTCCATTTTAATGAGGTATAGCATATGAATCCAACCAAAGCTAGTCTTTTGAATTTATTAAGTGAAAAAGTCTATTCCATGTATGAGCGGATCGATACTTTTATCATAGACACCTATAATGTTGATTTAAAATGGGATAACGGCGGGAAGTATGGTGCAGTATGCCTTCGATATAGCCGTAGCGGAAAAACACTATGCACACTATATTTCCGCAAAGAGCAATTGGGCATATGGATCATATTAGGTAAAGAAGAACGTAAAAAATTCGATTTAGAACGCGAAAATTTTTCTGACTATGTGAAAGAAAAATATGATGAAACAACCGTATTGCATGATGGTAAATGGTTAATGTTTGATGTTGATAATTGCGATTTATTTGACGATATTGTAATGCTTCTTCGGATTAAAAAAACTCCTAATAGACAACTTACTATGTGTGGATACTGCTGTGATATGTGCAAAGCATATAAGGGTAATATTAAAAAGAAAGATGAAAGAGAAGAACTATCCAAAGCCTGGAAGATATATTACGAATTAAATATGCCAGCAGAAGCTATTCAATGTGACGGATGTAGATGTAGGAAAGCGGAGGCCCATCGAATAGATGATCACTGTCCTGTAAGGGCATGTGTTTTACATAGAAAGATAATTAATTGCTCTGAATGCAAAGAGTATCCATGCTCCTTATTTTTAACAAGAAAAGGTCTTTCCTATGAGGAAGCAAATCAAATAGAAGAAATTGATGTTGCCAATTACTATAATTATTTAATGGCATTTGATAATAAATCTCGATTAGATAGAATAAAAAAAGGAAAATAGGGAGCCATCGCATTAGCGGTTGATAAACCTGAAACTGCCAATGTGGCTCCTTTTTTGTTACACTGAGATATATATGTATGCTGTGCCATTAATATTACGGTAATTTTTCTTGTTACTCTTATTACTCTTCTTCATAACTTAATATCCATGCATAATCAGTTCACCAATATTTCCGTTTCATCAATTACAATTTTATTTATCTGGTCCAAATCAATCACATAAGGAAACATTGCATTAAACGCGCAAATGTTGTTTTGTATATCCTCATCACCAGATAAGTAATTCATTTTAGTACCATTCTTCATAATCAAATATATATTCGCCCCACTTTTTACCCAATTATCTTCAAATAGCGCTCTATTCTCATCATTCATAGGTTTATCCGCCTGATATATAATTTTCATGGACAAAGGAGATATATCAATGGTCTTTATTGTACCTGTAAAACCAAAGATTGCCGCCTCTTTGTCTATGGTATAGCTTCTGGTTGTATCTTCATAGGATAAATTAAAGCTTAACTCCCATTTACCTTCATGAATGATATCATCGGCTCCGTATCCACCAATTGCCAAATAATAATCCTTAAGTTGCTCTTCTGATGTTATTGTATGGAAAACAACGAAATGAGCAGATAGTAATTTACCATTTTCGTCGCCGTCCCATTCGTCAATATCCATTATAGTACCAACACAAGCCCCTGTTTTACGATTTACCAATGTCAAATGCTTTGTCTTCAAATATTGGTAATCCAGCTCATCATTCATATTGATGTTAAATGTAAATATATTATCCTTGATACCCATATTTGTAATCTCCAGCTTTGGATATTTTGTAGAAAAACCGATTTTTGTAGAAGTCTCAGGCAAGGTGTACAGTGGTTCTAATAATCCAGCTTGTATCAATTCTTCTCTGCGTTTAAGAAATTCATCTCCTGATAACTTTCCGCTTTTTCTCTTCAAATAATATTCATCAAGAATTTTATTTTCTTCCTCTGTATGATTGCTATTGCTTCTGACACTGTAAAATTGATAGTCTTCATCAGCAGGTTTATCGAATTTGGTAAAGATATCATAGAGGTTGTTTTCCATTCCGATATCTTCTATATCATTTGTTCTGTGAAGGAAATTAGTTAAGGTAATCGTTAACCGGTGACCACTAATCTCTTTCATATTGCTGTAATTAATAATGTCATGAATTAAAAAGGTTGCTTTTCCCTTTTCGGTACCGTCATCAATTCTTGTACCGCTGGTATATTGACCTAATACATCATTATCGATCTGTAACTTTATCTCTTGAAAATGAATTGCATTAAGATCATCTTCTTGTTCCTTTGTGAATTCCTGTCCATTTACAGTCTCCACATCAATAGCAACATAAAGTACCCGGTCATCGCCTATAATTCCTCTTGCTGTTAGCTTAAGACCTGCTTCTGTATCCGTAGATGCAATAATTGCGCCCGCAGTATTTAGAAAAGCCGAATCATTTTCAACTGACTTTATATTTGGGTTATTTGCACTACTGTTTGAGGAATTATTATAGTTTCCATCCGGATCATAATTCTTTGTACTGGAAACAAACTCCCTAAAATATCCCCTAAAAACGTCGGCAAGATTCCATGCAGATGCCGCTACGCTAATGCTTGATATTGATAAAAGAATTATGCAAATGGCAGCAAATCGGGTTTTGAATTGTTTATGATGAAACACTGAGTGATCCATTTTGTTACTTAATAACTGATCAACAACTCTTTCATTTAATTCGTTCGAAGGTTTAATCTCTCTAAACGCTTCCCTATATTCACGATTATTCATAACTCAAATCCTCCTTCAGCTTTAATTTCAAGATATCTCTTCCCCGTTGAAGCTGCGTACGAATGGTAGTATCTCTGCGATTCAGAATTGATGCAATTTCCTTGGTAGAATAGCCTTCATAATAATAAAGATGAATTACCTCGCGATATTTCATCGGAAGCTCCAATACAGCATTTAACAAATCATTATTATCTTCCATAAATACTGCTTCTTCTTGATAATCTTTTAGCAGAATAATTCGTTTATGCCAACTCGACCGTAAGAAGCTTTTGGAACAATTTATTGTTACACGTATTAACCAAGCTTTTTCGTGCGTTTTACTTTCAAACATTACTGCGTGTTGAAAGTATTTCGTGAAGACATCTTGATAAATATCTTCTGCATCAGCATGACTTTTACAATAAGAGAAAGCAATTTTATATACCGTATCACCGTATGTACTGATTACTTTTCGTATATCGTTTTCACTAAAAATTGACTCTATATTCATCTGATTTACCTCCTTCACTAGTAATACTCCTAAGAATGGTAAAATGTCACAATCGAATTTATTAATTGATTTTAATTTTAAAAAGTCCAAATGAAAGGCATATGTTTACATTCTAAACCAGATTAAAAATTTGTGCACCATTATTGCACACTAGATTTTCTTGTCCTCATGTCACTCTTATCAATTTTTTCAGAACTGCATTCAGAATATCCACGTTCTCTTGTTCCGTGTTGAATTTGTCAACATTTTGCATCCATCTTCGCCGAGATAAATTGTACTGGCATATTCATGCTTTAAAAAATGCATACACAAAGTATTGGTAAATTAAATTTATTAGCTTAATTTAATGTGGTATCATGATATTTGAAATTGATTCACCTCATTTTACATTACTTTTGCATTTTAGTTTACTTTTTAATTTTAGTATTGACTCTCTCGTAGCGTAACGGTTTAGGATAAAGCTGAAAGGAGGCTGCAATGAAAACCGTAAAGGATGTGTCAGAGATAACCGGAGTAAGTATAAGAACATTGCGGTATTATGATGAAATAGGACTGTTTAAACCAACGCAATTAACGGAAGCTGGTTATCGTCTTTATAATGAAAAAGCATTAGAGAAATTACAGGAAATTATGTTCTTTAGAGAATTAGAGTTTCCATTGACTGAGATCAAAAACATCATGGAAAATCAGGATTATGATAAAGAACAGGCTTTATTAACTCAACGGTTTTTACTAGAGCATAAGAGAAACCATTTAAATGGAATTATTGAGTTAATTAATGATGTAATGAAAGGAGTTAATACTATGAATTTTGAGGCATTTAACGATGAGGATGTTAATAAAATTATAGATCATTCTCTGGAATTACAGGGAAAGGAATCGATTGAAGCTGTCATTAAGAAATTTGGAAATCTTGAGGCTTATCGGACTTATGTTGCCCAATGTCTGAAAGATGAGAAAACAAATGCTCATCTTGTTAAACTATATGGAAGCAAGGAAAAGGCAATTGAAGCAAGTTTAAAATCAACCGGAAACAAAGAAGATTTTAAGGAACAACAGACTGAAAATGACAGAATCTATAGACAGTTCGCACAGGCAAAGGAAACAGACAATGCAGCCTTAGCTATGGAAGCAGTTGAAAAACTTGCAGAAAATTACAAAGCCATGTTTCGACTTGATAATGCAAGATATTTACTTCTGAAATTGGCAAAAGACTATTTGGATCATTCAAAATTGACAGAAGCTACAGATAAGCAGTATGGAACCGGAACAACAGAATACATTGGTCAAGCCATACAGCACTACTATGGAGTGTAAAACTTTCGGTCATACACCTTTTCCTGGTTGAATTAGTTTATTTTTACCATTCGATATGATATTATGTTATTTGAAGTATACTGGCAGGAATTTAAGGGAGGCTTTAATATGTCAAAAGATAATTTACCAGAAAAACTAGATCGAAACGTGATCTATAAAAGCGATTGGGTATCGTTATATTCGGATAAGGTCAAAATGCCGAATGGTAATATTATCGATACATATCATAAGCTGCATTATCCGCATGAGTCGGTAAGTGTCGTTATAGTTAATGAAAATGAGGAAATTCTAATGATCCAATCCAAAAGGTATGTTACCAAACGATTAGAATGGGAAGTTCCTGCTGGAAGAATTGAAAACAATGAAACAGCGGAAGAAGCTGCTAGACGTGAGTGCTTAGAAGAGGCAGGCTGTGTTTTGGAAGATCTAACATACTTATGCTGTCAGAATCCCAGCAATGGCATGTCCGATTTACTGATTCATGTTTTCGCTGCAAAAGTAAAATCTGAAACAATGGATATTGATGTCAATGAAGTTAATAAGAAAAAATGGTTTCCAAAAGAAAAAGTAATGGAAATACTAAAAAATAATGAAACTCATTGCGGCTTGTCCATGCTCTCTTTGCTATATGCAAATCAGTTTTATTTGTAATAGCAATTTTAAATCAAACTTAATATGAAACAGTTATTATATAAATGTATCCGATTGTATATAATTAGATTAATTGGAGGTGAGAAAATGAATAAAAAATTACAGTTTATCATGTTACTTATCGCTGCATTGGGTTTTTTAACTTTATCATTAAGCAGTATATTTAGGTCCGCTTTGGCAGATTTTACATTCGGTTTCTGTGAAGGTCTTTCTTTGGTATGTATAATCACTTGGGGCTTATTTATGGGTTATTGCTTTATAAAAAAGAAAAATCCATACAAACTAAATTAGAACCGTAATTATTATTCATGTCGTTAGAGTAACAAAGAGTTTGCCTGGCAAATGCTCCCCCTTATGATGTCCACAAATCAACAATTGTGGAATATTATCGTATCTACAAGGGCTCCTTTACTTCATCGTTTTTGCACTTTGAGCTGCTATTCTTCCAAAGGTAACGGTATCCGGCATTGATAAGGAACCCAGCCTGTTTTCTCCATGAATTCCGCCGGTCACCTCTCCCGCTGCATACAGACCTTTGATTGGTTTTCCGTCCTTTCCTATTACCCGGGCGTGTGTATCGATTTCAACCCCTCCCATGGTATGATGAACAGAAACAATACAGGAGAACATATAATACGTATCGTCTCCTATCTTCTCAAGATTTTTTGTCCGCCCAAAATCCTCATCCTTCCCCTTTTCAGCAAAGGAATTGAAACGGTTAATTGTTTTTTTTACTTTCTCTAACGGCAGGTCAAAATAATCACAGCAATCCTGTAAGCTTCCCCGTACTAATACCCCCTGTTCATAACACTTTACAATTTCATTTTCATATAAAAGTTCTAATTTCATATCCTGTATTACCTGACTGTCGATTAATTCATATACTTTTGCATCCGGCTGTTTCAGCATTGCATTCGAGAGTCTATCACGGGTGTCTTTTTCATCAACAAAACGTTTTCCATTCTTATTTACAAGAAGCGCATTGGAATTTAGTCTGGCATAATCCATAAAGTAATAGTTTCCAGTGGCAGGATTATTAATTGGATACAGCTGTATATCTCCAAGCCCTATAAAATTAGCCCCTGCCTTTTCCGCCATGATTAAACCATCCCCTACAATAGCCGGCGAATTGGTTGTCGGAATACTTTCATCAAGACCATTCCAGCGGGTATCATATTTCATTCTCATTTCCACATTCGCACCAAAGCCTCCGGTTGCCAAAATAACACCCTTTTCGGCAATATACTCTATTATCTTACCGCTGCGCTTTGCTCTTACACCGATAACCTTGCCTTCCTCATTCACAATGAATTCTTCTGCCCTTGTATTATAGTGAATGTTTGCACCTAACTCAACTGCCTTATCAATTAAGGTATCCACGTACTTTGGACCATCCCCCACCGGCCATAAGGTTCTGGAAACGGTATGCCCGCCATACCAGGATTGATAATCCTTATATTCCACACCTACGAAATCGCGCAACCAATATGCATTGGGCAAAGCATTCTGCACTACAATATTGATTAAATCTTTGTTTCCTTTTTTATTACCACCCTCATAAATATCTTTAAAAAAGAGGTCTTCACTATCCTCAATTCCCAGCGAGGTCTGGACCCAGTTCCCTGGTGCGGCATATTCTCCGCCTGACATTCTCGTATTACCACCACCAAAAGACATTTTTTCTAACAGTACAACACGATCGTCTCCCTCGGAACGTGCTTCGATGGCAGCAGACAATCCGGCTCCCCCTGCACCTATAATAAGAATATCACAATCTATTTTACTGGATTTTTCATCTGCTTTATTACTTAATTCTTCGATAGGGGGTAGATCTTTTGAAGTAATTCCTGCAGCTGTAATCGCATTTTCAACCGCTTTTAGAAAACGCTTACTTGTTTTTGTAGCACCCGAAACTGCATCCACCTCTATACTGTTTTTTGCTACAATATCATCAATCAATTGTGTCATTGCTTTCTCAAATCCCGGTGTTTCATTGTGCTTAAGTATTTCAATATGAGAGATTTGATTCTTCTGCAGCATTACCTCAACCAATATGTACTCTTCCTGTTCTTTTGCCTCTCCCCGAAAAGTACCGGATACAGCTCCTTCCGCTTCCTCCTTGGTTTTTATATTATCCTGAAATTTACATGCGGTAAGAAAGCAACCGATTATGATAATAAATAAGCCTGCAAGTACTACTCTTTTCACTTACGCTACCTGTTCCTTTCCATATTCTCCCGATACTCTGTTGGAGTAAAACCTGTTTTCTTCTTAAATACCCGACTAAAGTAGTATTGATCTGCATAGCCGGATAAGCTGGAAATCTCCCCTATGGTCTTGTCCTCCTTTAATAATCGAATGGAATAGTTTATCCTTAGCATCGTTAAATATTCAACAAAGCTCATTCCGGTCAATTCCTTCATCAATTTAAATAAGGCAGTACGGCTTAAATTGAACTCCTTTTCCAGTATCTCTGAAGATAATTCCTTCTGAGTATAGTGTGTATTGATAAACTCTATAACGGATGACTTCGGCTTTTGCTTTGGCTCTGCAAACCTTGAAATGATATTTTGCCGTTCAATCCGGTCATTGTATTTTGCAATTGCCTGTTCAATAATGGCCTTAAACTCATCATCTTCCACCGGCTTTAGCAGATAGAAATCTACATTGTGTATAATTGCCTGTCTTGCATATTCAAATTCATCATATCCGGACACTATAATAATGACACAAGTTTGATTCATTTTCCGTATTCTTCGAATACATTCTAACCCATCAATATGTGGTATATTAATATCCATCAGCAATAGATCCGGCGTGTATGTATGAAATTGTTCCAAGGCTTCCACTCCATCTTTGGCCTTAGCTACTACCTTTATGGATAATCCCATCGTTTCAATCTGCCTCGACATACCGTTACGTATCATTTCTTCATCGTCCACAACTATTGCTCTATACATTCTATATCCTCCATAACCTTAAACTTCACTGTAACTGTAGTTCCCACAAAAGGTTCGCTTATTACCGTCAGGCTGGCTTCTTCTCCATACGTAGCTTTTAATCTGGTAAGTGTATTTACCATTCCAAAATGTTCGGAAGAATCCAGACTCTGTAACCTTTTATTTAACTCCTCCAGGCGCTCGGGAGACATCCCTATCCCATCATCCTTGATTGTAAATTCTATAAAATCACCTGTCCGCTTTCCGGTAATAAAGATATGCCCCTTTCCGTCTTTGGGCTTAATCCCATGATAAATAGCATTCTCAACCATGGGCTGAATAATTATTTTCAACGTGCTATAAGACTTAATCTCTTCCTCTAATTCTATCTGATAGGATAATTTTTCTTTATAACGAATGGATTGAATGTCCAGATAAGCTTTCGTATGTTTGAACTCCTCCGCTATCTTTATCCTTTCCTTTCCATTGCTTAAGAAAATACGAAAGAATGTAGATAAGGAAGTAATCGTACTGGCAACCTCCTCCGCTCCCTGTTCTTTTGCCATCCATTTAAGATTATCCAATGTATTATAAAGAAAATGCGGTTTGATCTGCGCCTGCATTACTGCTGCCTCCGCTTTTCGTTTTTCTTCCTGCTCCTTATAAATACGAGAAACCAGATCCGATATCCGCTGGATCATTTTATTATAGGTTAAGCCAAGCTCATATATTTCATCTTTACTTTCTTTTGAGTCATAATAAGCATTTAAGTTTCCCTCTTCCACCTGATTCATACACGATTGAAGCCTCTTTATAGGCTTCATCACCAAATAGGTTAAGAACAATCCAAGGAATGCAGTAACGATCAGCAATACGAAAAACAGGAATAAGCTTCCTGCCATTAACTCGTCCGTTTGCCTCGATAATTCACTATTTTTCACCAGATTATAGGTAATCCAGTCATGATAATGAGGCACCGGAGTAAAGAACAGCGTGCACTCTTCTCCATTTACATCCACAATCGGCAGCATGCCTGAGCTTGTTATTGATTCGGTATTAACCAATTTCAGAGTTTCCTTATCCAGATAATTCTTATAGAAATATTCCTTATTCGTGGAAATAATCTCATGATTTCGATTCATCACCCATGTCTTCCCGCCATAGATCTGCGTCGTATTCACGATCGCTTTTAAGCCTACCGTAGGAACCGCGGAACAAATGAGCGCTTCTTTTTCGTTACCGTAACCCAGGACAGGATAATAGAATAAGATGACCTCCCGGTGGTTCTGATTCATCGTTGGCAAGCCAATCACAAATTCCGTATCCGAGGAATAGGCAAGGCGGTAGTCATTATAATCCATCAAATCTTCGGTAGCCTCGCTATTGATCCAGCAAAATCCATTCTTACCAATGTAGGTAAACGTCTCCATTACTTCCCCATTCTTCATGTATAGATTGGTAAAGCGATTGATTAATGGAGTGATTTCTCTCACATCCATGGAGGAAAAGGCAGGGATTGCTGATATAATGCGATATTCCAAAGCTTTTTTATTTACCCATGCATCTACTTCATTTGCTTTAGACTCAATGATTTGGCTTACTGTAAATTCCGTATCCTTCATATTCTGAGGCTTAATAATATAATTAATAAATAAACAAAGTGAGCAAAAAATAATTGCTAAGCTGCCACTAAAGAATAGTAATATTTTTGTTTTAATTTTTAAATTCAATTTCAACCGTTATTTCCCGCCATTCAATGCATTGTTTTTTAGTTTATTATACCGATTACCCAATTCATTTACAAGATTATTATACATTATTCGACACTAGTAATTTTTAATTCAATGTCAAAAGCCAATTTATAAAACAAACTTCATCAATTTGCACAATTTATGTATTGATAAGTAATAGGAAACATATTTCATTTGCGACACGTTGTTCCACAAAGCACCGTAAAAGCGCCAGTGCTTGGGTTGAAGTACGTCATGGTACATAAAGACCACAAAATACGTGATCTAGGTACCAACGACATAAATAGTTACGCATGAAATATTGTTTCCATTACTTAAGTTTTACCTTGATTTGTACAAATTGATGAAAGCTATTTGTTAGGAAGGCTTTTGACACTCTCGAATCATTTTTAAAAAGTACAAAACATCGAAACATTTGTCCATTTTTCATACCATTTAAGATTGTTACAATTATAACAAAGAATATTTAGGAGGTTATTATGAAAAAAATTGTAGCACTTATGTTGTCATTATCAATGACATTACTTCTATGCGCATGCGGAGTAAAGTCAAAGGATCCAGCTGACTCAAATGCAGCGCCAGAACAAAATGGAATTTACAAAGCCGGAACTTATGAAGGTTCCGCCGAAGGTTTTGGTGGTACACTTACCGTTTCTGTAACACTATCTACAGATAAGATAGAAAAGGTAGAAGTAAAGTCTCACCAGGAAACCGAAGGTGTTGGCACAAAAGCAATTGATGCACTTCCCGGAGAAATTGTAGCAAAGAATTCTACTGACGTAGATACCGTATCCGGTGCAACCATGTCATCGAATGCAATTATCGCAGCAGTAAAAGATGCAATGAAAGAATTTTCCGAAGAAGTGCCTTCTACTGCACTTGAAGATGGCGTATATCCCGGTGAATCAACCGGATATCAGGGACCTTTAAAAGTAGAAGTTACCATTGCTGATGAAAAAATCACAGATATCAATGTACTTGAAAATGTTGAAACCGTAGGTATTGGCTCCAAAGCATTAGACGCTGTTCCAAAAAGTATTATTGAAAATCAATCCGTTGCAGTTGATGCACTTTCCGGTGCAACTGCATCCAGTAAGGCAGTCTTAGCTGCCGTAACAAATGCTTTAGAAACTGCCGGTGCAGATCTGTCAAAATACAACGTAAAACCTGTGATACAAAAGGGTGAGGATAAGGTTGTAGAAGCAGATGTTGTTATCGTTGGCGCCGGTGGTGCCGGACTTACCGCTGCTATTGAAGCAAAAACGGGAGGTGCCTCCAGTGTAGTAATAATTGAAAAGATGGACATTACCGGTGGTAACACAAGAATGTCCGGTGGCGAATTCGCTGCACCCGGTAACTGGGTTCAGTTAGCACAAGGAATCAAAAATGATAGTGTAGAAAAATACTACAATGATATTATGAAGGGTGGATACAACCTTGGTAACCCTGATTTAGTTCGAATTATTGCAGAAAATGCTCTTCCGACTGCAGAATGGTTGAAAGATTATGTAGGAGTCAAATACCGTGATGAGCAAAGCTGGTATGGTGGGCATGAAGTTGCAAGAACTTTATGGCCTGTTGGTGATGGCCCTGCTTATGTTGATACTCTTGAAGAAAAAGCCCGTGAATTAGGTGTGGAAATTTATTTACAGACGGAAGCAACGGAATTGATTCAGGATGCTTCAAAAAGAGTAACTGGAGTAAAAGCACTTCATAAAGATGGCGCAAATTATACATTCCATGCAAACAATGGTGTAATTATTGCAACCGGCGGCTTTGGTAAAAATGTAGAAATGCGTGAAAAATATAATACTATGTGGCCGACACTTGATGCCTCCGTTCCATCTACCAACAGTCCTGCTATCACAGGCGATGGTATCCGTATGGCTATGGAAATCGGTGCGAATACCGTAGGAATGGAAAACATTCAGCTTTACCCGGTAAACAATCCTGCAACCGGTAACTATTATTACATTGATTATGCACGTCTTAACTCGACTGCCCTACTTGTTAATAAAGAAGGTAAACGTTTTGTAAACGAAAAAGGTACCCGTGATGTAATCTCTGATGCTACCTTAAAGCAAACCGACAGCATGGTTTATGAAATCATTGATGCTGATGTAGTAAAAGAACAGGAATTATATGAAACCTACGCTGCAGAAATTGCGCTATGCCAGAAAAACGGTGTATTAGCAATTGGAACATTAGAAGAAGTATGTGCTCATTTCGATGTCCCGGCTGATGTTGTAAAAGAAACCATCGAACACTATAACAGCCTGGTTGATGCCGGCGAAGACAAAGACTTTGGACGTACCGACAACTTTAACAAGATCGGCGAAGGACCTTACTTCATGTTCTCAAGCGTTGTATCAGTTCACCATACAATGGGTGGTGTGCAAATTGATACCGATGCCCGTGTCATCGATAAAGACGGCAATCCAATTGCCGGCCTCTATGCAGCTGGTGAAGTAACCGGTGGTATTCATGGCGGTAACCGTCTGGGTTCTGTAGCTGTTCCTGATACCGCTATCTTTGGCAGAATTGCTGCGAATAGTTGTTTAGCAGGTAAATAATAATTACGACTAAACTATTAGATTATTTGTAAAAGGAGCTTTTGCAAAATAGATGCATAATCATCTATGGAGCGAAAGCTCCTTTGTTGTCTTTCGAAAATAAAGTATACCAAAACCTTTTTGGAATTAGAGTTTCTTAATTCTATTCAATATGATACTATAAATTCAATAGCAATTAACGGAAATCGGCGGAGGAAACTATAATATGAAAAAGATCATTATAGGAGCAGGTAAAACTTCTTATGTTGGCTGGACTGCAACGCAAGAAAATGAGCTTAATTTATTAAAAACAGAGGATTATTATAAGCTTTTTGAACACGAAGAATCTGTTAATGCTTTTTTAGCTGAACATGTATTTGAACATTTAAGCTACAATGAGGGCATAGAGGCAGGAAAAAATCTTTACAAATTTTTAAAACCGAATGGATATATCCGATTAGCAGTTCCAGATATTAATTTTCAAAACGAGTGGTATCAAAATATGTGTAAGCCAGGTGGACCAGGTCCCGTAGACCATCCTGCCTATACCCATAAGGTATTTTACGACTATAAATCTCTCATAAAGGTTTTCGAAGCAGCCGGTTTTTCAGTAGATTTGCTTGAATATTGTGACGAAAATGGAAGATTTCATTTTAACTACTGGAGTCCTGAGCAAGGTATGATTGGAAGATCATTAAGATTTGATACTAGAAACAACGATGGTAAACTAGGTATGGTTTCAATTATTATTGACGCTCACAAGGAATAGAATAATTCAATTTCCCAATTTTTCAAAGGAGGAACAAAATGCATTTTATATATTGCCCATATTGCGGAAATAAGTTAATTGATAGAGAAATTGGCGATGAGGGCATGATCCCATATTGTGAGGTTTGCCATGTACCGTTATGGGATATGTTTTCAACTTGTGTTATCTGTGCTGTTGTTAATGAATTTGATGAAATTGCGTTGATAAGACAGCAATATGTATCCTCAACAAAATATGTATGTGTTGCTGGTATAATTCAGTTAGGAGAAAATGTAGAAGAAACTGCGATACGAGAAATCAAAGAAGAAATTGGACTCGAAGTTCAGAGAATACAGTATATACATAGTTATTTTTATGATAAGAAAAATATGCTTATGTTGGGATATAGGGCAAATGTTATCAAAGATGAATTTACCCTTTCAAAGGAAGTAGATTCAGTTGCATGGATACCATTAGCAGAAGCATTATCCAATCTTAGAAAAGGAAGTATTGCATGGCAGCTTGTAAAAGAAGTTATCGAAAAACAAAAAATTGCTAGTGATCTTTAATTTACTGCCAATTAACCAGAGTTAAGAAAAAAGTATCGCCAATATAAATACTATAAATGATATAATAAGAAAAATATAATAAGAGGGAGTTATTATATGGAAAATAAAATTGCCGAATATTATAACGGATATGATGAGGAGGGCCGCCTTTCCAGGGATAACAGCCATAATATTGAGTGGATTACCACTATGCATTATTTCAAAAATTTAATTCCTTCTAATTCATACATATTTGACGCTTGCGCTGGAACAGGAAATTATGCTTTTGAATTAGCATCAATGAAGCATACTGTAGTTGCAAGTGATATTGTTCATCATAATGTTGATATTATGAAAGAAAAACAAATTCAAAGCAGCAGTAAATTACAGAATATTTTTCAAGGGGATATTTGTGATGTATCCAAATATAAAGATGAAACTTTTGATGTAGTACTCTGTATGGGAGCTTTTTATCATATTGATGCTATAAGTAGAGAAAAAGCAATGAATGAATGCCTACGAATCTTAAAAAATAATGGGTTGTTGGTTATTTCATACATTAATAATATGGCTGTTGCTACAATGCGTATAGGAAAACACTTGGAGAATATGGATGAAATCATTGCTGGATATGAAAACAAAACATTTGACCGATTATTTTTGCACATGAATCCAGATGAAATTGAAAGTTTAGTAAGTACCTATAATACCAAAATTGTGAAACATATTGCAACTGACGGATTGAACTATGCGTATAGTAGTGATATTAATTCAGCAAGCAAGGAGAATTTTGACAAATATATTAATTTTCATTTGAAAACATGTGAAAATAAGTATTTATTAGGATATAGCCTGCATGGCTTGTTAATCTTACAAAAATACAAATGTAGAAACTAAAAAGAAACATATCATTTATAAAGGTTAATGTAAAAACTCACTTAAAAAATAAAATGAAAATCTAAAAGCAAGTTATGTTTCCCCCATATAAACATCTTTCAAACATTTAATTTAATGTATGACAATGGAGGTAGATTAAATGCAATTCTTAAATCATTTATTAAATGCTGTTATTCAAGTACTTTGCTTATCTGTCATACCGCTAATATGGTGGTTTGTAACTGCTCAAAAAGAGGAGAGCTTTTTCAAGTGGATAGGTTTAAAAAAGCCTATAATAAATGGTTCGGTTATAAGACTTATTTTTCTGATAATTATAGTTACTACGGTGTATATTTTATTGTTGTCCGTTGTAGTAACGCAGTTGATGGGTGACACAGATAATGCAGCAATGCAATTTGATAAACAAGGATGGAGTGCTTTACCATCGATACTTATTTATGCAATTATTCAAACCGGATTATCGGAAGAGCTATTTTTTCGAGGATTTCTTGGAAAACGTTTGATTAACCGGTTCGGATTCAAAGTTGGGAATACAGTTCAAGCATTATTATTCGGACTTATGCATGGAATACCATTTGGATTATCCACAAGAAATATGATGGTGACACTTCTGCTTACTATTTTACCTGGATCTATCGGTTGGTTTCAAGGCTGGATGAACGAGAAATGTTCTGCTGGCTCAATTGTTCCAAGTTGGATAATGCATTCTATTATGAATTTCCTCTCTATGCTAAGTAGTGCTTTTTGAGTTATAATAGAACTCGAATGAAATTCATAATTAAATAAATAATAATGACAAGGAGGGGTAATTTGATAGATAAACGATGTAATTACTCAGTACAGTTTCAGCTGTCAGTAGGTTGTACTGAGGCTAATAAGTAAAGATTGCTGACAGATGAAGCTGTGCTGCTTAATTGAAACTATTAATTAGTCTGAAAAGGAGCATGGTGATGATAAATCTGAATAAATATATCCAATCCATTAATCGAGTTGAGTTTGTTATGACAGATGCTTGCACAAGTAGGTGCAAACATTGTTCTGAAGGGTATTTACAAGGGAAAAACAGACTACGTGCAGACGTTGCAGTTCGCGCATTGACCGAAATGACAAAATACTATGAGATAAATTCCATTATGACATTCGGCGGAGAACCATTATTATGTTCAGAAGAAGTGGCAAAAATACATACTGCTGCCAGCCAATGTGATATAAAGCAGCGACAGATTATAACCAATGGATGTTTTTCCAGGGATAAAAAAAGAATTACAGAGGTAGCCCGTTTACTAGAAGAAAGTGGAGTAAATGATATTCTTTTATCGGTGGATTGCTTTCATGCCGAACATTTACCGTTAGAATGGGTAAAATGCTTTGCCGTAGCATTAAAAACACATTATTCTGGGGAATTCAGATTACAGCCTTCTTGGGTCCGGAATAGAGATGAGGATAACCCGTATAATCAAAAGACCAGAGAATGTCTTGCATATTTTGATGAGTTAGAGATTGAACATGCTGACGGAAATATTATCTTTCCTCAAGGTAATGCTATTAAATACCTTTCTGAGTATTTTGAGAAGAAACCAATTAATCCTGATTTCAGATGTGGAGACGCTATATATTCATCTGATTTACTTCATGTAAACGGAATATCAATAAACAGTAATGGCGATGTGATACCGTGCAGCTTTCCAATCGGGAATCTATACAGGGATAGCATAATTGATATTATACAAAACTACAATCCATTTCGATACCCATTAACAAAAGCATTGGTTGAGAGCGGCATTTCAGGCTTGATTCAACAGGCTAAAGAGCAAGGGATAGATATTGATGTGGATAAATATTATAGTCCTTGTGAGATTTGTCATGAAATATTCAATCGAGTTAGGGTGAATTAAAATACTCACATCTCACTTTTACAAAAATATATGCAGATAAATAACAGAAGCCGCAATTCTAGCATCAAATCTCCTACTCATCGATATTTTTTATAGAGATTTGCTTGACTCGCGTCTTGTGCTTAATGAAACAAGGGGCTCTTCGCAAGAGGGGTCTTTTGTTTTAATATAAAAGGAGAATCGTCCTGAAAATATCAGTTATTTAAATCAATTATGGTAATATAGACTTATATATTACGACTATGATTTCAAAGGATAAATATTATTTTAGATGAGGTTAAATAATGAATTCAATAATAAAAGAGATCGGTCAATTTATCTTTGTTGAAAATATCCCAGAAAAAGCAGATGCTATTATGGTTGTTGGAGGTTCACATCCAGAATTGGGGGAAAAAGTAAAATTTATTTTTACAATAAGTTTATTTTATATCCGCTCTTTTATCTACAGTATAGCAATTCGAAGCCTGATGTCAAATTAGTACTGCGCTCACAGGGATAAATCAGTTTTTTAGACAAGGAAATCACGGAATGCTTATCAGCAAAAAACAATCTGTAATGATGAAGAGTTGATATTAGCTTACCTACCTCATTGGTAAAATCCAGTTTCTTTATTTAATTTAATATGCTATTATGAAATCAGTAATTTACAAGTAGGAATCTAGAATATGCGCAAAGCTATGAAAAGGAAAACCTTATATATGATTGCATTGATATGGTTTCTACCTTTTCGAATAAAAACGAAAGAGAGTGTGTAGGTTATGTCTGATAATATTACGTTTGTCCCATTGAAAAATGACGATATTGAAGAATTAACAGCAATTATGAAAAGAGCCTTTGATGAAGATACCCGCATACATTTAGGGAAGGAATCAGGAGGACCTACCGGATATGATGATGGAAGCTTTTTAAGAAAATGGGGAATGGATCCCAAGGCAAGTTCTTTTAAAATCTATAAAGGCGACACTTTAATTGGTGGAATAATTCTTTGGATCAATCCAAATCAAGAAAACTATTTAGGAACCATCTTTCTTGACTCTAATTTTGAAAATAAAGGGATCGGAACACTGGTTTGGAAAAAAGTCGAAGAAATGTATCCTGATACAATCGCTTGGAATACAGAGACCCCTATCTTCAGTAAAAGAAATCATAATTTCTATATAAACAAATGCGGATTCCATTGTATAAAAATCGAAAATCCAAAGGATGAGGAAGAAGGTTCTTTCATTTTAAGAAAAGAAATAATAAACTAAACTTATTTTATTGGCAGGAATATAAGGACAACTTAAGTTATCTCTATTATTCATTATTCTAGTACCTAATCTGTAT
Organism: Lachnospiraceae bacterium; assembly: GCA_015057615.1. Lineage (GTDB taxonomy): Bacteria > Bacillota > Clostridia > Lachnospirales > Lachnospiraceae > Mobilitalea. Next base: position 18,801 of record SVEA01000158.1, read on the forward strand.
CGAATATTTATGCGAATTCGTATCAATAAAAGTAGCATATTATTGAATGTTTATCGACAATTATGTTATGTAAAGGAAGTTATGAAATAAATGGAATATAAATATAGCCCCAAGGAAAATTTCGAGGATCTATCCAGTGGACGTGTAATCTATGGCAATTACGGAATACCCAATTATCCGGTAAGACTGGTTAATGAAATTTATCGCAGATGTTTAGCATACTCTCCTAAAAAAGGAAACATCAAACTATATGACCCTTGCTGCGGCGGCGCCTATTTGCTAACCGTCTTGGGCTTCTGTAACCAGAATACCATATCTACTATTTATGCCAGTGATATCAATGATTCCATGGTAAAATATGCTTCAAAGAATCTATCTTTGCTCTCCCCCGCCGGAATCAATGAAAGAATAAATGAATTAGAAGCTTTGGCAAATTTATACCATAAACCATCCCATAGTATGGCAATCGAAAGCGCTTATCGGTTAAAAGAACGGTTGCTGAATGAAATTAATGTCCATGTCTTTAAAGCGGATGCTACCAATAAGATCCCCTTACCAGAACCAGTTGATCTAATCATTACGGATATTCCATATGGAAATTTAGTTGATTGGCAAGGGGATGCGTCTGCATTCTCCAAAATGATTTGCGAACTGATTAATATTGCAACTCCAGAAACTATTTTAGCTATTTCCATGGATAAGAAACAGGGATTAAAAAATGACCGATTAGTACGGCTCGAAAAAAACAATATTGGTAAAAGAAAGTTTGAAATATATCGTTTGGCTTAAGTTCGGATTCTAATCAATAGAAAAGGCAGGTAAATGCATTGATAAAGGTATGCAATATTACGAAGTCTGAGCCTCCGGCTCCGGTAAATCCACATTGCTAAATGTTATATCCGGACTTGAACGCCCAGACAACGGCATAATTACTTACAATAAAGAAAATATCACTGATTGTCAGATACCGATCTGACACTATTTCGGAAAAGAAAAGTAGGCAAGATAAAAAAGTGGGGAAATAAATAAAATTTATAAGCAGAAGTAGATTGTATTAAACCGGGATCATTTTTGCTTCAGAAATATTTATGAGGTTGCATTGCTACTATATAGAACGCTATCATCAAAGATAAGGATGATTTATAAATACTAAAGAGAGAAGCAATATGAGGATAAGAATAAAATCAAGGAGTAATATCGATGGAGAAAATGACTCGTTTTTTTACGGAACGTGTTGAAGGATATGATGAGCATATGCTAACTGAAGTAAATGGCTGTAAAGAGGGATATATTGCAATGGCAAAACTGATTCCAACATCCTGCAAATCACTACTCGACCTTGGATGCGGAACCGGTCTTGAACTTGACGAAATATTAAAGAGAATGCCCGATCTTGATATTACCGGCATTGATTTAACGCCGGCAATGCTGAATAAATTGAAGCAAAAACATCCGGATAAGTCCCTTCATCTTATCTGCGGCGACTATTTTGATGTTCCATTTGGATTTGCAAACTATGAGTGTATCATTTCTTTTCAAACCATGCACCATTTTTCGCATGAATTAAAAATTGAGCTTTATAAAAAAATCAAGCAAGCCTTAACCGAGGACGGTATTTATATTGAATGCGATTACATGGTAGAAAAGCAAGAGGATGAAGATTTTTATTATGCAGAAAATGCTCGTATCAGGAAAGAATTGAAGCTATCCGATAACGAGTTTTATCATTATGATACCCCCTGTACGATTACGAATCAAATCGCAATGCTAAAAAGTGCCGGATTTTCTAACGTTGAAAAGGTATTTCACATGGAGAATACCACCCTATTGGTTGCCCATAAATAAACATCGATTGACTTCTGTAATAATGCTTTTCCCGTCTCGACCTACGGTTTACTTATAAATTTCAACCGAACGTCGGTTGTCTGGATTTCGATTATCGGTTAAAATGAAATTGGAAATAATGTTAAAGGTCAAAGGTCGAAGGGATGTAGTAATATATGGGTAATGAAAAAATGGCACGGTTTATTTGTGATTTGAGAAAATCCAAGAATTTAACACAACGGCAGTTAGCCGACCAATTACATGTTACAGATAAAGCTGTTTCAAAATGGGAGCGAGGGCTTAGTTGCCCGGATATTTCATTATTACCTGCTTTATCAGATATTTTAGGAGTGACAACAAGGGAATTACTAAATGGTGAAAAGGCAATCGAGTCTGCGCCTGAGACAGAAACAATTGTTAAAAAAACGCTTGCATATGCTGATACAGCCGCGAAAAGCCAATTAAGAAAAAGCCGCTTTGCATTTGCTTTGGTTGTATCTGCCATTTCATTGATTGCCATTATTATATGTATCATATGTAATTATGCCATTGAAGGAGGTCTGAGTTGGGCATGGTATCCCA
>SVEA01000159.1 GCA_015057615.1 Lachnospiraceae bacterium
CTGCACCGCTATCTGCCGGAGGAGATCTGGCAGCAATTTCTTCGGACCTATCCCCATGCAGATATTCCAGAGATGTGGGACGCTGCTTTTATTATGGGTGAACTATTTGAGCAGATTGCTTTAGAAGTAAGCAAGGAATTCGGGTTTTCTTATGACAAAGAGGAAGGGCAAAGATGCATCGCCTATGCAAGAGACATTCGGCAATTGCCGAAGGATGCCAAAGAAATACGATAAAAATAAAATATGGTGAAAATGAGATATTGGTAAAAATGAAATATGGTAAAATAGGAATACAGTGAAAGAAACACGGTGATAATTATTCACAACCATGCGGCAAAACCGTTGATAAATCCAAGAAAAAAGCAGTGGTTGTTGATAATCAGAATAAAGGTAAGATTATTGTTGATAAAATCCGAGAAAAGAAGGATGGTTGTTGATAAGATCAATTTCTAAGACAGAAGAGGTGACCTATGAAATTACTGATTGCATCCGATATACACGGATCCGCCTATTATTGTGACAAGTTAATTCAGGCTTATCGAAAGGAAGAAGCAGATCGATTATTGCTTCTGGGAGATATTCTGTACCATGGACCAAGAAATGATCTGCCAAGGGAGTATGACCCGAAGAAGGTGATTGCAATGCTCAACGAAATTGCCGATGAACTTCTATGTGTCCGCGGTAATTGCGATACCGAAGTTGACCAGATGGTACTGGAATTCCCAATCATGGCAGAATACTGTATCCTCTATTTGAATAATCATATGATCTTTTGTACCCACGGGCACAAATTTGGTGAGAATACGCCTCCACGGTTAAAAAAGGGAGATATTTTGCTGAACGGTCATACGCATGTTCCTAAATTACAGGAGTACGATAACTACATCTATATGAATCCTGGTTCGGTATCCATACCGAAGGATAATAGCGAGCATGGTTATATGCTTTTCGAAGACAGTACATGTCTCTGGAAAAGCTTTGAGGGCTCCTGCTATATGAAATATCAGATATAGAGAAGTTAATTTGTTTCCTATTACCCCAGTTTTCCTTTAATTTGTGCAAATTGATGAAGACGGTTTGTTTATGAAGGCTTTTGATGCTCAAATCTCAAATCAGGATGACAAGAAAGAGTTTCGCTTGCGAAACTCTTTTTTGTGGAGTTTGTGGATGCCGCGCTTATTCCGCCCTTTATTATAGCATATCGTATAAATATTGAAAAGCAAAACCAGTGGTGACCTTCACCAAAGATGTGTTTATCAAATTTACATAATTATTCTGTTTACATTCTAAGATAAAGTAACTATGATAGATAAGGTGCTGGACAGGTCGAAGCAATTTCGATACAATAGAAAATTGCAAATTGCATAGCTTTGTATCGGAGTCGTTCCGACTTGATGACATATTATTACTACAATACGACAGACAAACAAACAAAGGAGAATACTATGATTACGGATTTAACAGAAGGAAAAATTAGCAGAAAATTATGGTCTTTTTCCATACCAATGCTGATCAGTGTGATATTTCAACAGCTTTATAACGTAGCGGACAGTATCATTGCCGGCAAATTTGTTGGAGAAAATGCTTTGGCGGCGGTTGGCACGTCTTATCCGATTACGATGATTTATATGGCAGTTGCCATCGGCTGCAATATCGGCTGCTCGGTAGTTATATCTCAATTATTTGGCGGCAGATTATACAAGGATATGAAGACGGCGATCAGCACAACATTTTTTGCATGCGGCGTATTAAGTATTATTTTGACCGTTGTAGGATTGGTTTTGTGTGAGCCTTTGCTGCAGATGATTCATACACCAGAAAATATTTTTGCGGATACCTCCGTTTATTTAGACATCTATGTCGGCGGCCTAGTCTTTTTGTTCCTATATAATATCTGTACCGGTATTTTTACGGCGCTCGGTGATTCCAGAACACCGCTGTATTTTCTGATCGGTTCTTCGCTGGGAAATATATTTTTGGACTGGTACTTTGTCACTGCATTTGACATGGGCGTTGCCGGAGTGGCGTGGGCGACCTTCCTTTGTCAGGGGATTGCCAGCGTGCTATCAATTATCACCTTGATCATTCGGCTAAAAGCAATTAAAACGGAGGGAAAGACGGTACTTTTTTCCGGTAAGATGCTGAAAAAGATAAGCTATGTGGCGGTTCCGAGTATCCTTCAGCAAAGCTTTATATCCATCGGTAACATGATTATTCAAAGCCTAATTAACGGCTATGGTTCTGCGGTGATTGCAGGATATTCTGCGGCGATAAAGCTAAATACCTTTGGAATTACTTCGTTTACAACTTTGGCGAACGGACTTTCCAGCTTTACGGCACAGAACATTGGGGCAAATAAGCCGGAAAGAGTGAAGAAAGGGTTCCGCTCCGGCTGCATCTTAGGCCTTATGGTAGCGCTGCCTTTCTTTATTGCCTACTTCTTTTTTGACGAAGCCATGATAAGGCTTTTCCTAAATTCAGAGAGCAGCCAGGCAATTCAGATCGGAAGGGAATTTCTTAAAATAGTAGCACCGTTTTATTTTGTGATCGCCATCAAATTAATGGGAGACGGCGTGCTTCGCGGTGCTGGAGCAATGGGATGGTTCATGGCAGCAACCTTTGCAGATCTGCTGCTTCGAATTGTTCTCTCGCATGTATTGTCCGCAAGTATGGGAACCGTCGGAATATGGATCGCATGGCCGATCGGCTGGGTGCTGGCGATGTTTATATCGCTCACCTTCTATCTAAAGGGCGTATGGAAGAGGGAATAATACTTTGGCAGATAAGTTTATCACATTTTAGGTTTTCAAAAAAAGCGTGTGATTATTATCCAACATGACACGTTCTTACTCGGTTGTCACTCATAGCGGTACATAAGGCTGTGACAGATATTTATCTAGGGGGTCTGTGACCTTCCTGTAATACACGGTTTGAAAGACTTGTTATTTGTTGTATCTTTCAATTCGGTGTAGAAGGGGAGGTTACAGACCCTTTTTTATCGTATAGGAAATTACATCCTATACGACAAAAAGCGCTCCGCTAAGGATGCGCACTTGCGCGTAAGGTATTTATCTGCCTATGGCAGAACGCGCTCGGCGCGAGAGTTTGCCTAGGCAAACTCTTTGTACTTGATTTTAGATGGAAATGTAGCGTCTGTTTTGGCGCTTTTGTTCTTGATTTTTTACTGCCTTTTTTTCGTAATTACATTTTTGTTGATTATTTTTCACGATATTATTGACAAATTATAAATATCGTAATAGAATAATATCGAATTCCTAGTAAAACAATAGGTATTAAAACGGTAGGATATAAAAAGGACAATAATATCCGACCGATTTCATTGATAAAACGAAGAGAGGCAGGGATGTGGTTAATGAATAACAAGCTGTTAAACATTAAAGACCTCCATGTGGCAACGGAGGATAAAGAAATTTTAAAAGGACTGGATTTATCCATGAATCAGGGTGAAGTCCATGTCATTATGGGTCCGAATGGTGCGGGTAAATCGACCTTGATGAATGCCATTATGGGACATCCAAAGTATGAAGTGACGGAGGGTGAAATTCTCTTTGAAGGGGAGGAGATCACCGGGTTAAAGACGGATGAAAGAGCAAGAAAGGGTATCTTTCTATCCTTTCAGACGCCGGAGGAGGTTCCCGGAATAACCGTAGAGGGTATGTTAAAGAGTGCGCGGTTTGCGGCTGATGGTAAGCCGGTCCGAACCTTGCTGTTTCGTAAGGAAATGAAGGAAAAACTCAACCTTTTACATTTCGATGAAAGCTACGTAGAGCGATATTTGAACGTAGGTTTCTCCGGCGGGGAAAAGAAGAAGAGCGAAATTTTTCAGATGATGATGCTTGCTCCGAAGCTGGCAATTTTAGATGAGATTGATTCCGGTCTTGATGTGGATGCGGTAAGGGATGTGGCAGATAGCATCAAAGAATTTTTGGGCGATAAAAAATCGCTCCTGATTATAACGCATAATAGTATGCTGCTGGATTATATTCAGCCGGATTTTGTCCATATTCTGATGGATGGCAGGATCGTAAAGACCGGAGATGCTTCCGTAGCAAAAGATGTTATTAATAATGGTTTTACGGAGTATAAAGAAGCCGCGAATTCGTAAGGAGGGAGCATGCGTTGGATAAGAAAAAGACTGTAGTAGCGGATATTGACCGCAGCATCTATGATAGAAAGAACGAGGATAAGTTTAGCTATAAATCCGAGAAAGGATTAACGAGGGACATTATTTTGGATATTTCCAAAAGGAAGAACGAACCGCAATGGATGACGGACTTCCGGCTGAAATCTCTGGAAATCTATGAGGCAATGGAGCTTCCTTCCTGGGGACCGGATCTGAAGGATCTGGATATGAATCATATCGTTACCTATGTCCGGCCATACACGGAGATGAAGGGCAGCTGGAGTGAGGTTCCAAGGGAGATCAAGGATACCTTTGATAAATTAGGAATTCCGAAGGCGGAGCATGAATACCTTGCCGGTGTAGGTGCTCAATATGATTCCGAAGTGGTTTATCACAGCATTAAGGAGGAACTGGTAAAGCAGGGCGTTATTTATACCGATATGGAAACGGCTGTCCGAGACTATGAGGATGTGATAAGGCAGTATTTCATGAAGCTGGTGCCGCCAAACGATCATAAATTCGTAGCGCTCCATGGGGCTGTCTGGTCCGGCGGTTCTTTTGTCTATGTGCCGGAGGGGGTAACGGTGGATATCCCGCTGCAATCCTATTTTCGCTCCAATTCCCCGGGAGCGGGTCAGTTTGAACATACGCTGATTATTGTCGAGAAGGGTGCAAAACTGCATTTCATCGAAGGATGCTCTGCCCCGAGATATCATGTGACCAATCTGCATGCCGGATGTGTTGAGCTATACGTGAAAGAGGATGCCAGCCTTCGGTATTCCACGATTGAAAATTGGTCCAGAAATATGATGAATCTGAATACGAAACGGGCGTTGGTGGAGAAGAACGGCAGCATTGAATGGATCTCTGGTTCATTTGGTTCCAAGGTTTCCATGCTGTATCCCATGAGTATCTTAAAAGGAGAAGGGGCAAGGTCTGAATTTACCGGAATCACCTTTGCGGGAAAAGGGCAGAACCTGGATACCGGAACGAAGGTGGTTCATGCCGCGCCCTATACTTCTTCTACGGTGAACACCAAATCCATATCGAAAAGTGGTGGTACAGCCGTGTATCGGGGTTCCGTGAAGGTGAATGCCAATGCCCACCATTCCAAATCGACCGTTTCCTGTGAATCCTTAATGCTGGACGATATCTCTAGGTCCGATACCATACCGGTGCTAGATATTAGTAATGATGAGGTGGAGATTGGTCATGAGGCAAAGATCGGAAGGATCAGTGATGAAGTGATCTTCTATCTCATGTCCAGAGGAATTCCCGAGGAGGAGGCAGAAGCGATGATCGTTCGCGGCTTTGCGGAACCGATTGCAAAGGAGCTGCCCTTGGAATATGCGGTAGAAATGAATCATTTGATTCAACTGGAGCTGGAAGGGACCATAGGATAGAAGAGGGCAGAAATGAGGTGAATTATGAGAAATAACATGGTTGATCATATAATGAAAATAGAGGAAGAGTTAAATAATATCAATCCGATACCGGTGCGTACCTGGAACTGGCTGGGAGTCAATGATATTTCTATCAAGGAGGGGTTGCAAGACCATCGTGCGAATTCTATCAAGGAGGGGTTGCAAGACCATCGTGCGAAATATCCGCAGGTGCTTCCCGGGCAGAAGGACAACCGATTTGCACGTTTTGCAGCAATGAGCAGCAAAGTAGGCGAAAGTCGTCTCTGGAGCAGCATTTCCTATGAGGGGATTGGCAGAGAGGCGAGCGTACAGGTGCTGACGCGATACAATACCGGGTTCTATTTGGAGACAAAGCCGGGAGAAAAGGTAACCGATCCGGTGAGAATTTCATATTCTATGGAAGAGGGTATACCGCTTATCGATAACAATGCGATCCTTGTGAGGGAAGGCAGTGAGGCTACCATAATCGTAGACTATGCGTCCATGGACAGCAGAAAAGGGTTTCATAATGGACTTACGAGGATTTATTGCGAGAAGGATACGACTCTTACTTATGTCGTTATCCAGAAGCTTTCTGAAGAAAGCACCCATCTGGGAGCCTGTGCGGCTAAGCTGGAGGAGAATGCTAAGGTCAATTACGTTCTGGTGGAGCTGGGGGCTAAGTATGGCGTCACGAATGTACAGACCGATCTGCTGGGAAAGCAAAGTGAGGCACATATGCATACCGTATATTTAGGAGACCGGGACCGGATGATCGATATGAACTACCGAATCAATCATTACGGCAGAGAAACCAAAAGTGGTATTGAGGTGAAAGGAATTCTTTTAGACCGCTGCGATAAGATATTTAAGGGGACCATTGATTTTAGGAAGGGCGCGGTGAAAGCGGTCGGAGAAGAGGAAGAATATGTCGTCTTATTAAGTGAAGAGGTTAGAAACAGGTCGGTTCCGATCCTTCTTTGTACGGAAGAGGATGTCTCCGGTCAGCATGCCGCCAGTGCAGGCAAGATCGACGAGAATAAGCTGTTCTATCTGATGGCGAGAGGATTTCCGGAGGCGGAAGCAAAGAGACTAATTATTGAGGCAGCCATTCGTCCGATGATTGACCGGATTCCTGAGGAATCGATTCAGAGGGCAGTGTATGAAGAGGTTAGGAGGAAATTAAGGAATGAATAATCGTTATATCGCTGATTTCCCTGTCTTGAAAGAGAGAGTAAATGGGCACCGCCTTGCCTATCTGGACAGTGCCGCTACGACGCAGAAACCGCTCTTTGTCATAAAGGCAGAGGAGGCTTACTATAGAAAGAGCAATGCCAATCCCCACAGGGGAGCGTATGCGCTTAGTATGAAAGCTACCGGGATATACGAGAATACAAGAACAGCAGTCAAGAATTTTATCGGAGCCGGAACCGAAAAGGAGATCGTATTTACAAAAAGTTCGACCGAGGCATTCAACCTTCTAGCTTATTCCTATGGGATGAATTTTATCGGGAGAGGCGATGAAATCGTAATCTCGATCGCCGAGCACCATTCCAATCTCATTCCCTGGCAGCAGGTTGCAAAAGCAAAGGGAGCAATCCTAAAGTATATGTATCTAAATGAAGATGGAATCGTTTCCAAGGAAGAGATCGAAAGTAAAATCACTGGTAGGACGAAGCTGGTATCCGTAACCCAGGTCTCTAATGTTCTCGGAACGGTGAATCCGGTTCGGGAAATTATTCAGAAGGCGCACCGTATGGGAGCGATCGCGATTGTCGATGCCGCGCAGAGTGTACCCCATCAGCAGGTGAACGTTGCCGATCTGGATGCTGATTTTATTGTGTTTTCCGGTCATAAGATGCTGGCACCAATGGGAATTGGCGTTCTATACGGGAAGGAAGAGCTGTTAAATAAGATGCCGCCTTTTCTATATGGCGGGGATATGATCGAGTATGTCTCGGAGCAGGACGCCTCCTTTGCTGAAATTCCGTATAAATTCGAAGGAGGGACGCAGAATGTCGGCGGAGCAGCAGGCCTGACAGCAGCAATCCGGTACCTTAATGGAATCGGAATGGATAAGATTGAACGGATGGAGAAAGAGCTGGTCGGTTATGCGATAGAAAAACTCATCCGGGTCCCTCATATTATGCTATACGGAACGAAAGATATTTCAAAAAAAGCCGGTATCCTTTCTTTTAATGTGGAGGATGTTCATCCCCATGATGTGGCGACGATACTTGATTCCTACGGCGTTGCGATACGGGCCGGGCACCATTGTGCGGAACCGTTGATGCGCTATATGAAGATCAATGCCGTCTGCCGGGCAAGCTTCTATTTCTACAATACGAAAGAGGATGTTGACCAATTGGCGGAGGCTCTTGCCAATACAAGGAGGTGGTTAGGTTATGAATCTAAATAGCTTATATTCCGAGATTATTACCGAGCACAATCGATCCAATCATAATAAGCACTCGGTGGAAGGTGCCAATGCGATTGAGAAGGGGCATAATCCCAGCTGCGGTGATGAGATACAGCTGGAGCTTAAGATAAGAGATGGCGTGATTGAGGATGCCGGATACACCGGCGTTGGATGTGCGGTATCCCAGGCTTCCGCCTCCATTATGATTGATTTGATAAAGGGAAAGACGCTTTTGGAGGCAAAGCAGCTTGCAGATACTTTTCTGGGCATGATTAAGAGAGAGATCACGGACGAGAAGCAATTGGAGGTCTTGGAGGATGCTCTGGCTTTAAAAAATATCTCGAATATGCCCTCCCGTGTTAAATGTGCGGTTCTTGCCTGGCATACGCTTAAGGAAATATTAGAGAATAGGGAGAAAGAGAAGCGAAAATATGATAGGCGGAGATGAGGCAAAAGCAGTTATTCTTTAGGAACTATGCCTATAAGCATGGCTACGGCTGCACACATGGGCTGTATTCGCAACCGTATTCTTTAGAAACTATGCCTATAAGCATGGGCGTTAGGATGAAAATAAATATAGGATGGAAAAGAGACCGTTTCGGTTTTATATAAATTTAAGAAAATACTACAAATCTTTAATTGACTAAGCTGTGAATGAGGGATATTATGGATTAATATCAGGATTAGGGTGTAAAGAGCCTATATATAAAATTTACTTTTATCAAGTTGCACGATTTATATTTGAAAGTAATAGGAAGCTAATTTCATTCGAGAAAGCAATTATAGAGCAGAAAGGAACGATTCATACATGATGAACTGGTTAAGAAATTTTATGGCAGGAAGATACGGAGCAGATCATTTTAATAGGTTTTTACTTGGTGTGGCCTTAATAGCAATGCTTCTTTCAAGCTTTTTTGGCAGAACGGTTCTGTACTCCATATCACTTCTCATTTTGCTGTATTGTTCTTTTCGTATGTTTTCAAGAGATTATGATAAAAGGTACCAAGAGAATAACAAGTATCTAACCTATAAGAATCGGTTTTTCAATATTTTTCGAAAAGGTAAAAATACTATAAACCAAAGGAAAGAATACCATATCTACAAATGTCCCAGCTGTAAACAAAAAATCCGTGTTCCCAGAGGGAAAGGCAGGATAGAAATTACCTGCCCGAAATGTCATACGCAGTTTATCAAAAAGAGTTGATCTTCGCAGCAGCATAAGTCAGTCAAAGTAACGGCGGAGCTAGTCCTTGGTAAGCTCCGGCCAGACGGTCGCCAGCATGGTAAAGAAGCAGGCGGCTCCGCCGATAAAGTTGGAAATTGGTTCGGCAAGAAAGACGCCCATGGTACCTAAGCCAAATAGCTTTGGCAGAAGAAGGGTCAAAGGTACTACGATAATTGCCTTACGTAGCAGGGAGAAGAAAATGGCTTCTCTGGACTTCCCCAGAGCTATAAAAGTGGACTGCCCGGAAAACTGCAGGGACATCATGAAAAATCCAAAGAAATAGATGCGCAGAGCCGGAAGCCCTTTGCTTATCAATTCTGGGTCCTGATTAAATATCTTCATAAAAAAGGCAGGAAACAGATGCAGGATTCCCCATGCGATGGTCGTATAGGCAATACATACCACGGACATAAATTTGATAGCGGAGCGGACACGGCTATAGGAACGGGCGCCGTAATTATATCCGATCACCGGCTGTGCAGCATTGGTAAAGCCGCTTACCGGAAGGGAGATTACCTCTCGGATGGAATTGATCACGGTCATGATTCCCACATAGAGATCACCCCCGTAGTATTGCAGGCTTTTATTACACATGATCTGAACGGTACTGTTAGTGACTGCCATGACAAAACCGGAGAATCCCAGGTTTACAATTCGGCTGATACGGCTTTTCTTTAATCTGAAATTTTTTATTTTCAATCTTAATATCGTTTTCTTCCCACATAAAAACAATAGAATCCACACCGAGGATATCATTTGCGAAAGGATCGTTGCAATAGCGGCACCTTTGACCCCCATATCGAAAACAAAGATAAAGATGGGATCAAGAATGATATTGACAACAGCTCCTAGAAGTACGGTAACCATACCGGTTTTTCCAAAACCCTGGGCATTAATGAAGCTGTTCATGCCAAGCCCGATCATAACAAAGATACTTCCCATAAGATAGATGGTAATATAATCATTTGCATAGGGAAAGGTATCCGGACTGGCACCGAACAACAGTAAGACCGGCTCTTTAAAGATGAGTCCCAGAATCGTCAGGAGAACGCCGAAGATGACCAATAGTACGAAAGAGTTGCCCATGATCGCTTCCGCTTCCTCGTCATCTCCTTTCCCTCTGGCAATGGAGCTTAATGGAGCTCCTCCCATGCCGAACAGATTGGTAAATGCAATAATTATGGTCAGGATGGGCAAGGTCAGCCCGATTCCGGTCATTGCCAGGGTAGAATTTTCCGGCATCCTGCCGATGTAGATACGGTCAACAATGTTATATAGTACATGAACGATCTGCGCCATGATCATTGGTGCAGCAAGCTCTAATATGTTATGGATAACGCTCCCTTTTGTAAAATCATTCTTCAATGTAATCTTCCTTTTCTTGGATGTGTAATTTAACTACTAACTACACTATATTAACATAATGGATATGGTAAGCCAATAGGTTACTGTTCACACCCACCATTTATACCATGTTATGATTTCGTCAAATGTATCCGAATCGGAGACGCTCTCGCTTAAGCTTCATTACGTAGCGGTACATAAGGCTCCAAAATACGGAGCCAAAGTACCAACGAATGCAAATACTCCTTATCGGATATCATTTGTCGAAATCATATGATAGACTTTGCCCATGTGTGAACAGTAACGCCAATAGAATATGTGAC
>SVEA01000160.1 GCA_015057615.1 Lachnospiraceae bacterium
AAATTGACGAAGTCGAGTTTATAAATCGGCTTTTGTCACTCATATCATTTAAAGCTATTAAGGGTACAATTTAAATAGGTAGCGCAGGAACTCAATAGAATTTTCTTTGTGCTTTCCATTTGCGATAATTCCTAATACATATGGATCCGAGGGGTCCGTCACGGCATGGTCCCGAAACAATTCCGTATCGGTTAAATAGATTCCATAGACACTTTTTTTAGGATCCTCTTCCGTATCGGAGATAAAGAAATCATCGGTCAGAGAGCTGTAGAGATCCGTTGGAAGCTGATCGGACAGATCATCCATAAAGCCATTGTGGGCGTAGCCCTTGAATTGTGATTCCGGAGCAATCATGACATCGACTTCACTGGCTGCAACATAGGTATTAAGCGCCAGCCTTGAATTGACTTCATAGTCTGAAGAGGAGCTTAAATAGAGAGAGGTATTAAAGATGACCTCCTCTAATTCAGGATCCAACTGCAGGTGTTTACCAAAGTCAGTCTGTACGTCTTCGATGATATCATCATTTATCGTGTTGCTGATCCAGGCAGCATAAAATTTGATTTCTACCTTCGGGGTTACAATCTGATAGATAACATATATGATAAGCGCAATTCCCGCAATAACTCCTAACGCATGAAAACGGTAATATTCCCACAGGTAATGAAACCTTTCTTTTGGCGGAAGCTCACGCAGCTTCTCTTTCTCTGTTTTTTGCTTTCTTATTTGATATATTTCTGCATTATCATCCAATATGGTTTTCCTAGGCATGATATAACCTCACTTTTTCTTATATAATTTCGTTCATAATAAAGCAAGCTTGCTTTCCGGCTCACTTAGTAATTAGTTTAGCATAATAAATACGATAAAAAAAGAAAAATCTTATTAAATATATGTTAAAAAAGTGATATCGGTTCTGGAAGAGATTTCTTTTTAGTGCTTTTTATAAACCGGTTTGAGTTGAAATGCATCGGAAGGTATAATATAATAAAATCACTGAACAAAAGGAATTAAGGAGGAAGTACGCAAATGCAGTATGGCTATTTTGACGATGTGAATAAAGAATACGTGATTACAACTCCGACGACACCATATCCTTGGATAAATTACCTGGGCTCCCAGGAATATTTTTCGATGATCTCAAATACAGCAGGCGGCTATAGCTTTTATAAGGACGCTAAATTAAGGAGAATTACCCGCTACCGTTATAATAATGTACCGCTGGATCTGGGTGGCGGCCACTATTATTATATTCATGATGACGGTGATGTATGGTCCCCGGGCTGGGCTCCGGCAAAGAAAGAGTTAGAGAGCTATGAATGCCGTCATGGTATGGGGTATACGAAAATTACCGGTGCCCGCGGCGGAATCGAAGCCGGAGTAACCTTCTTTGTCCCTTTAAACACCAATGCGGAAATACATAAAGTTGTTGTTAGAAATACAAGTAATAGAAAGAAACGGATCAAACTGTTTTCTTTTGTAGAATGGTGTCTGTGGGATGCCTGGGATGACCAGACCAATTTCCAGAGAAATTATAATACGGGAGAGGTTGAGATAAAAGGCTCCGCGATTTATCACAAGACCGAATATAAGGAAAGACGAAACCATTATGCCTTCTTCTCTGTCAATGCTCCGATCGCCGGCTTTGACTCAGACAGGGAAAGCTTTCTGGGAACCTATAACGGCTTTGAGAATCCGCAGGCGGTATCGGCAGGCAGATCCAATAATTCGGTTGCGGACGGCTGGCATCCGATTGCTTCCCATTGCCTGGAGATCGAGCTGGAGCCAGGGGAAGCAAAGGATTATGTGTTCCTGCTTGGCTATGTGGAAAACAGCCAGGAGGAAAAATGGGAAAGTAAGAATGTAATCAACAAAAAGAAAGCGGAAGAAATGATTGCAAAGTTCTCGGATGTGAAGGCGGTGGACCGTGCTTTTGCGGAGCTGGGAGAATATTGGAACCAGCTGCTTTCCAAATATATGGTTCGCTCTTCGGAAGAGAAAATGGATCGCATGGTAAATATATGGAACCAGTATCAATGTATGGTGACCTTTAATCTATCAAGAAGTGCATCCTATTTTGAATCCGGTATCGGCAGAGGCATGGGCTTCCGAGATTCGAACCAGGATTTACTGGGATTTGTACATCAAATTCCGGATCGTGCGAGGGAAAGAATTATTGATCTGGCTTCTACGCAGCTGGAGGACGGCGGTGCTTACCATCAATATCAGCCGCTTACCAAGAAAGGGAACGATGAAATCGGCGGAAACTTTAATGACGATCCGCTATGGCTGATTCTTGCCGTTACCGCATATATTAAGGAAACGGGCGATTACAGCATCTTGGAGGTTATGACGCCGTTTGATAACGATGAGAGTAAGAGCACTCCGTTAGCTGATCATTTAAAGCGTTCCTTTGACCATGCAATCAATCATCTGGGACCGCATGGACTTCCACTGATCGGCAGGGCGGACTGGAATGATTGTCTGAATCTGAACTGCTTCTCCACCGAGCCGGGGGAATCCTTCCAGACTACAACAAGTAAGGACGGTAAGGTAGCGGAGTCGGTTATGATTGCCGGAATGTTCTGCTATATCGGCGAGGAATATGCGGTATTGATGGAGAAGACGGGCAATTACCCGGAAGCAAAACGTTCTTTTAAAGAAGTCGATAAGATGCGTAAAATCATCATGAAGGACGGCTGGGACGGTTCTTGGTTTGTTCGTGCCTACGATGATTTCGGAAGAAAGGTCGGAAGCAGGGAATGCGAGGAAGGTAAGATCTTTATTGAGTCCCAGGGGCTTTGCGTTATGGGCAAATGTGGTATAGAGGATGGTAAGGCATTAAAGGCACTGGATTCGGTGGAGCAAAACCTCGGAACCCAATACGGGCTGATTCTTCAAACTCCTGCATTTACAAAATACTATGTAGAATATGGAGAGATATCCACCTATCCCGCTGGTTACAAAGAAAATGCCGGCATCTTTTGCCACAATAATGCCTGGATCATGATTGCGGAAGCACTGATGGGAAGAGGAGATAAGGCATTTGATTACTATTCCAGAATAGCGCCTGCCTATACCGAAGAATATTCAGAAATCCATCGTATGGAGCCCTATGTCTACTCCCAGATGGTAGCAGGAAAGGATGCGAAACGTTTTGGAGAAGCGAAGAACTCCTGGCTGACCGGAACAGCTTCATGGAATTTTCTGGCGATCTCCCAATATATTCTCGGCGTAAAACCGGAGTATGACGGACTGAAGATAGATCCTTCCATTCCAAAGGATTGGGAAGAATATTCGGTGACCCGTGTATTCCGGGGGGATACCTATCACATTATAGTGAAGAACCCGAATCATGTATCTGCTGGAGTTGCAAAGCTTGTCGTAGACGGCAGGGAAATCCCGGGGAATGTCATTCCCGTTGCCGGCGATAAGAGGAGCCATGAGGTAGAAGTTATCCTTGGATAAATAATAGGACAGAAAATTCATTCGCAACACGCTTATGAAACTTCTATTAAGGTTGTTATATAAATAAAAAGGATTGTATGCCTGCACGATATGTGGATAGGTTCTCTTAAAAAGAGACTTCGTGCGGATACAATCCTTTTTCTCAGATTTACCATCTACTTTAACCTGCTACCTGATGCCGTTTGAAGGTGCTTCTGGTCAAGATATAAAATATAGTAGTAAGACCTAAATTAAATACCAACATAATAATTGGTTGCACGATACCAAAATATGTTTGCAGCTTTACCTTTGAAATGGCGGCAATCTCTCTTATCTTCAAATCATAATAAAAGCGTAAAATGATAGCTTCCTTTTGATAGTCCGGTAATCTATTGATTGCGTGTTGAACAGCAGCCTGATTTTCTGTTTGCACGACTTTCTCCAAAGAACTGCCGGAATCATCTGCGATTTCCAGTGTATTCAAACCTGTATATATGGGCTTTGCCTTTTTGTAATGGTTGTTACAGGTATTGGCTGCAATCGTAAGAAGATAATTCTGAAACTTGCCTAACATACGAACTTTATGAATGTTCTCCAACAGCTTCAAAAAAACGTCTTG
The DNA here is from genome assembly GCA_015057615.1 of Lachnospiraceae bacterium. Taxonomy (GTDB): domain Bacteria; phylum Bacillota; class Clostridia; order Lachnospirales; family Lachnospiraceae; genus Mobilitalea. The sequence goes on from SVEA01000160.1 coordinate 4,067, forward strand.
TGTTATATCTTCAGCGGTAGCTGCATCTCCGTTCAATCGGCGGTAGCAAAACTGGTAGATAGAGCAGTAATATTTACGGACTAATATATCAAATGCCTCGGTATCCCCTGCTTGTATCTTTTTTATCAAGCTAAAATCTTCTATGACCTGTCACCGCCTTTCTTATGTAAACGCCTTACACTAAATATACAACTGAACCATGAAAAAGGATTTAACGATCTTCAAAAATTATTCTATAAATAAGGGGTTGTCGCATTTGTGTGAATTTGTGCAACAACCCCTTGCTTATAGTTATTAAATTGTTTATTAGGTATCCGTCCGTGGTATGACGGACTGCCGCTCAATCAGCTCCACACCAAGAACCGTTCGTTTCTGGTCGACGGTTCCGTAAGTAATTTGATTCATTAATTGCTCGATTGCAAATTCACCTTTCCAGGATATGTTCTGCGAAATGGTTGTAAGCTTTGGCGTGGAGAAGATAGAGGCTTCAATGTTATCAAAACCCACGATGGATAAGTCGTTCGGGATGACTAAGCCATTCCTTCTGGCACCCTCCATAATTCCGATTGCCATAATATCCGCCGTAGAGAAAACCGCGGTGATTTCTCCCTTCCGGTCCGCAATATCGTGTCCGATCAAGATGCCCATATCATAGATGGACATTGCTGGGAAGACGAAGTCATCCCGGTAGTCAATATTCGAATCCCTTAGTGCAGACTGATAACCTTTAAAACGTTGGTTTACAACCCCTTCCATGCTGCCGGGCTCAATCGGACCGGCAAAGGCAATATTTTTATGCCCCATGTTGATCAAATATTTTGTTGCAATATATCCGCCCTTATAATCGTTAATACAGACACTTAGAAGATCCGGGCAATCCGAGTAGCTGTCAAGAAAAACCATAGGAAGATCAATGCTTCCTATGATTTTAGAAACGATTTTCTCATAGTATGGCAGCAAAAATATGGCACCATCCATGTTCCAGGTTTTTAGTAAGGTACATATATCGGATGCCAGATTAACGGACCGGATCATTGCATAATAGCCTTTTTTTCTTAAGGAATGCTCTACAACGCCGATGAGTTCGCTAAGGTAAGGATCCTTGAAAAAGTTATAATCCCCTTCCCCCAGCGGGACAATAACGCCAATTATTTTAGTGGATTTTACAGTCAGGCTTTTGGCAGACATATTTGGTACATATTTCTTCTTCTTAATCAATTCATTAATCAATTCGATATTCTTTTCCGATACTTTAGAATGCTTTCCGTTTATTACATTATATACTGTCGATACACTGACGCCAGCCTCGGCTGCAATTTCCTTGATGATAGACATGTTATTCCCCTCTTCCCTCATTAGGTATAACGGTGAACCAGTGTTTAACCTAAATTATATGAAAAATCTATTCGTATTATACAATATTGTGCAGGTAAATGCAAATGGTTTGGTGATTAATGTTCTGTATAGGCAATGTATCTATAAAAGCATAGATATTATAAAAAAACTATTGACAATGCACAAATCCGATGGTAGGCTAAACATGGTACACCGATAGACCAATACAAATTATTTATGAAAACAGGGAGGATTTTCAATGAAAAAAGTAGTCGTATCATTGCTTGCCCTAGTCATGGTATTTTCAATGACAGGCTGCAAGAAGAAGGTAACTGCAAAGTTTGCAGAGGATTTAAAATGGGACGATGCAAAGCAGGAGTATGAATTTGAAAAAAGTGCAAAGCTAAAGCTCTGGACAGATAATGAGGAATTTGCGGATAGGGTGATCGAATTATGGAACGCAAAGTATCCGAATGTAAAGCTTACCTATGAAAATGTCGGATCTACCGATATCGCAGAGAAGATGAAATTAGACGGACCTGCCGGATTAGGTGCGGATGTATTCTACATTCCTCACAATGGTGTCGTAGATATGAGAGAATCCGGATTGCTGTTTCAACTTTCCGAAGAGGATGAAGCTTACATAAAATCTACGATGCAGGATTCGGCAACTGCGGTTACTATATTTGAAGATAATATGTATGCAATACCATCAAGCGTTGAAAATGTTGCCTTCTTATATAACAAGCAGATACTGGAAGCATTACCTACGCTCCCTACCGTGCTGCCGCTGACAGCAACCAATCTCTTAGAGCAGGTGGAAAACGAAGAAATTTATCTGGAGGAATTATTGGCCGGTGTAGCATCCTGGGGCAATAATTTTGCTGGAACTGGTGCTACCATTCCTTATCTGGAGGATCGTTTTGAGAGTGAAGGAGAGGAACAGGCAGTAGCAGAAGACAAGCATACTATACTTGCATGGCAGCTCTACGATGCATATCATGATTACTTTTTACTGACGAGGGACGGTTATCGGGTATTTGGCGAAAATAACGACGATCCCAGCAAATTTGACATTGATTCTCCGCTGGTTACTTCCTCAATGAAATCAGTAATCGGTGATTGGTATGGCAATAAGGATGGCTCCAAACTGTTCCCGGGACTTGCAACAATACAGGATATGGGATGGGATCAGGGACCGGCTCGTTTCCAGAAAGGGCAGGTTGCTATGACCTTTAGTGGTCCATGGGTAATTTCCGATATTAAGAAGAATTTCTCTACCTGGGCAGAGTCAGGCAAATTTGGTATCACTGCCGATACAAAGGTGGAGGACATCTATGGAGCCTGCAAGCTTCCGAGATTTAATAATGATCAGCAGCCGATCACCTTCTCTGGCGTACAGGTTACCGGTATGAATATTTACACCGATTATCCGAATGCGGCAATGAATCTGATGCGGTATTTAGCAAGTGATGAGATAATGAATGTTGTTTATGATGTTATGGGTAAGATTCCCGCTGTAAAGGAATCCGCTTCCATACCGGGTCTGAACGAAGACACCATCAGCCAGGGCTTCTTAGACCAGGCAGTGTTTTCCCATGCAATGCCTGTAATTCAGGAAGGAAACTATATGTGGGATCCGCTTCGTGATGTATGGACGAACCTGTATGATGAAAAAATGTCCGTCGAAGATGCACAGGCAAAATCGCTTGAAGATTATCAAAAAATATTGGAAAATTCCGGAAAATGATTTCTGAAATAATATAACCAGCTTATGGATATTACGAAGAAGAAAGGGCGTTTTCATACCTCTTGCGCCCTTTCTTTTTAAAAATAAGGAGAAATGATCGTATGAGTAAGAACAAGACGCAAAAATGGTGGCAAAAACTTATTGGTCAAAAAATGACAGCTTCCGGATGGCTCTCCTTCTTTGTATTCGGATTAGGTCAATTAAAAAATAAGCAAAAAGGAAAAGCGATTTTTTTCTTTGCTTTTCAATTTGTCTATGTTGCCGTAGAAATTTTATCCAGCTCCTTAGTAACAGGGAGTCTTCCGGGGCAGCCGGAATACTGGGGATATGGATTTTTTCGTAAAAGTCTGCACGGCTTTGTAACACTTGGTGAAACAACAGGAGGAAGATTTCGAGACAATTCTCCGGTTATGATGATCGAGGGAATTATTGCCTTTTTCCTGCTGCTCATTCTTTTTGTAATTTGGATGATGAATATTAAGGATGCGAATGAAAGCTACCTTAGCTATAAACGTACCGGAAAGATGCAATCCTCAAAAGACTTCTATAAAGAAGTATTTGAGACCGGATTTGCCTATGTGGTGAGCGCTCCGGCTCTGATTTTGATGTTGTTTGTTTCCATCCTTCCGATTATCTTTTCTTTCCTGACTGCCTTTACAAATTGGGATGCATATCATAATCCTCCGGCGGATTTGATTGAGTGGGTGGGGTTTGCGAACTTTGCAAAGATTATTGAATTACCCGGCTGGCGGTCCACCTTTCTCGGAGTTGCAGGCTGGACGGTTACCTGGGCATTTCTTGCTACCTTTACAACGTTTTTCGGCGGTCTGCTTCTAGCAATCGTAATTAATAACCGGCGGGTGGTATGCAAGAAAGCATGGCGTACGATATTGATTCTGCCCTGGGCAATTCCAAGTATGGTGTCCTTAATGGTTTTCAAGAACTTTCTCAATCAAACCTATGGCCCACTGAACCGTATGCTAGGGATGGATATTCCATGGTTGAACGATCCTCTCATCGCGAAGATAACCCTGCTGATCATTAATTTTTGGCTGGGAGTACCTTACTTCATGATGCTGATGACCGGTATGCTGACCAGTTTTGATAAAACCGTTTATGAGGCGGCTACCGTGGACGGAGCCAACACCAGACAGTGCTTTTGGAAGATAACCTTTCCAATCCTTCTGCAACAGGTAAAGCCTCTGCTGATTATGTCCTTTGCAGGTAACTTTAACAATTTCGGTGTGGTATTCTTCCTGACCGGAGGCGGTCCGAGAAATATCGCCTATGAATATGCCAACCATACCGACATACTGATTACCTGGATCTATAACATGACAAAGAACGTCAAGATGTATAATATGGCTTCCGTTATGTCTATTTTGATCTTTATTTTAATCGGTGGAATTTCAACCTGGAATTTTATGCGCAGTGATGCATTTAAGGAGGATAATTAAATGGGAAATACGATAAAAAGAAAGAAAAAAATGAAACCGGCGGACCGCATTAAGGATATTCTTGCGTATATCGGTATCTACTCCTTGCTCATTGTAATATCGATATCCATTCTTTATCCGGTAATATGGATTGTGGGGTCCTCCTTTAACCCCGGATCCTCTCTGGCATCCGCGACCGCAATACCCAAGCATCCGACCTTAGAAAATTTTGTCCGTTTATTCCGGGAGACGGATTATAAGCAGTGGTATCTGAATACCCTATCCATAGCGGTTGTGAATATGATCGTATCGGTTCTTTTGGTCGGTACTATGGGATATGTATTTGCAAGGCTGAAATTCAAGGGAAAGAATGTGGGGCTGCTTACCATATTAATTCTACAGATGTTCCCTTCCTTTATGGGAATGATCGCGATTTATGTGTTCTTTTTGAACTTTGGTCTGCTCAATCAGCCTCTTGCCCTGGTACTTATCTATTCTGCCGGGCAGATACCTTATAATACCTGGCTGATCAAAGGGTACTTGAAAAATGTATCCATTTCCCTGGATGAAGCGGCGCAGATTGACGGAGCTACAAAGTTTCAAATTTACACCAAGATCATATTGCCGATTATGTTTCCGATCCTGACATTTGTGGCAATCACACAGTTTATGGCACCGTGGTTTGATTATATTCTTCCGAGCTTTTTGATCTCCTCCACAGAGAAGAAGACCCTAGCGGTTGGTCTTTATGAGATGATCAATACGCAGACGAATACGAATTTCACAATGTTTGCAGCCGGATCAGTATTAATTGCCGCACCCGTTGCAATCCTGTACCTCTTTCTTCAGAAGTACTTAATCAGCGGTTTAAGTGCCGGTGCAAATAAAGAATAAGGACGAAGATAGTTTAAAAATTAATTTATCACCAAGCGAATGAATTCGCTTTGCAAATACCTAGCCTGCGGCACAAAGTTTGCAGGTTGTCAAGAAAAGGCATGGTTATCAAGATGGCTAAAAATACTTTGAAAGACTTACGGACAAATGAGGAGGCTGTTATGGAGATATCATCTTTATTTCATATCGCAGGAAGCAATTTTGCTTATGCCTATGATGAAAAAACATTACATATAAAATTAAAATCAAAAAGAAACGATGTACAGAGCGTGCGCCTGGTATTTGGCGATCCCTATGACTACAGAGAGAAAGAGGCGGCAGATGGTTCGGGTGCATCCGTTTGGGAGTGGCATTACAGCCTTGCCGGGATGGAGAAAGCTGGGACGGATGGCGTGTATGATTTCTGGTTTATCGAAATCCAGCCCACTTGGCAGAGGCTTCGCTATGCTTTTTACCTGGAAGGGGAAGAGCAGTCTTATCTATTTGTTGAAGGAAAAACTCTGCCGGTATCCGGTTTGGAGGATCTACAATTGCGTAATCCAATGAACTTTTTTGCATTTCCTTTTATCAATGAGGTTGATGTTTACCGGGCACCGGACTGGGTAAAAGATACGATTTGGTATCAGATCTTTCCGGAGCGTTTTGCAAATGGAGATCCGGAGAATGATCCGAAGGATGCAAAGTCCTGGGAGGAGCCGCTGGAATCATCAAAGGATCATTATGGTGGAGATCTTCAGGGAGTCATTGACCGTCTGGATTATCTTGCAGAGTTGGGGATTAACGGGATTTATTTTACCCCTATTTTTCGTTCAAACTCGAACCATAAATACGATACCATTGATTATATGACCATTGATCCTCATTTCGGAGACAGTAAAGTGCTGAAAGAATTGGTTGAGGAGGCGCATAAACGGGGAATTCGTGTGATGCTTGATGTGGTGTTTAATCACAGCGGATTCTATTTTGATAAATTCCAGGATGTTATTTTAAATGGGGAAAAATCTGCCTATAAGGATTGGTTTCATATAAAGAAATATCCGGTTATCGATAAAACGGAGGATTTCCAGTCCCTCAAAGAACTGAATTTTGATACATTTGCTTACACACCTAGTATGCCGAAGCTAAATACACAGAATCCGGAGACAAAGGAGTATCTATTAAATGTAATTCGCTATTGGAGTGATATAGCGCCAATCGACGGATGGAGACTGGATGTCGCAAATGAGGTGGATCATCAGTTCTGGCGTGCATTCCGGACCGTTGTCCGGGAGAAGAATCCACAGGCATATATTGTAGGAGAAGTATGGCATGATGCCAGTCCATGGCTGATGGGCGATCAGTTTGATGCGGTTATGAACTATCCCTTACAGAATGCTGTCGTAGGATTTTTTGCTAAGGATACCATAGATTCTCGGGAATTTGCGCATGAAGTCAGCCGCATCAACTTCCAGTATCCAAAGCATGTCAACCGTAATATGTATAATCTTCTCGACAGCCATGATACGCCGAGGTTCTTAAATCAAACCGGAGAAAATAAGGATAAATTAAAGCTTGCCTATGTGTTTATGATGATGCATACAGGAGCACCCTCCATTTACTATGGCGACGAGGTTGGTATGACAGGAAAGCAGGATCCGGACTGCCGACGACCCATGCTTTGGGAGGAAAAGGATCAGGATCTGGAGCTGCTTGCTTTCATGAAGAAGCTGATCCGGATCCGAAAGGAGCATGCGGTTTTAAGGTATAAGGGAGACCTTTGCTTCCTGCCGTCCGGCAATCATCCAGAGGTGCTTTTATATAAAAGATACTGCGGCAAAGAAGCATATTATATTCTGATGAACCGCTCGGATAAAAAGTGTGTATTACAGCTCCCAGAAGAAATGTGTAATCAAAGGTTCTATGATCTGTGGCAGGAAATGCCAATCAATTCTGCAGGATGCATGGAACTTCGGCCCTATGGGTTTACACTACTGAAATTAACATCACAAAACAAATAGGGAGGTTTTTATCTTATGGCAAGAAAATCAGTAGAATCCCAAGCGGTGAATAAAAGAAAAGGCGGCATTTTAGTCCATCCGACCTCTTTTCCCGGTCCGTTTGGAATAGGGGATATAGGTCCCTCTGCCTATGCTTTTATCGACTTTTTGGCTGCATCCGGTCAGACATTATGGCAGGTGCTACCGCTTGGACCGACCGGGTATGGGGATTCCCCGTACCAGTCCTTCTCCTCCTTCGCAGGACAGCCGCTTATTATCAGTCCGGAGCTTCTGGGAAAAATGGGACTGCTAAGTGCAGAGGATCTGGAACCGAGGCCGTGGGATCCGGTTAAAATCGATTTCGGACCTACAATTATATATAAGATGGGGCTGCTGAAAAAGTCCTTTGAGAATTTTGAAAAAGCAAAAAAAGAGCAAGCGGACTTAGCCGGAGAATTCGAGGCATTTCAGCTTGCGCAAAAGGATTGGCTGGAGGATTATGCGCTTTTTATGGCAGTCAAAGAGGCTCATGGCGGTGTAATGTGGACCCAGTGGGAGAATGAAATTGCTTTTCCGACGAAGGAGACCAGGGAAAAATGGTTGAAGAGGCTTGCCAGAGAAGTGCGTTACTATAGCTTTATTCAGTTTATTTTCTTTCAGCAATGGTTCTCCCTGAAGGCTTATGCCAGGGAAAGAGGAATTGAGATTATCGGGGATATCCCGATCTTTACTGCTTTTGACAGTGCCGATGTCTGGGCAAATAAAGACTTGTTCTATCTGGATGAGGAAGGATATCCAACGATGGTTGCAGGAGTACCGCCGGACTATTTCTCGGAAACCGGTCAGCTGTGGGGGAATCCTTTATACAACTGGCAGATTCATAAGGAAACCGGTTATCAGTGGTGGGTGAAAAGGATCGCCTATACCTTAAAAATGGTTGACTATTTACGGATCGATCATTTTCGTGGGTTTGAAGCCTACTATGCAATTCCATACGGAGCGGAGAATGCCGTTGCTGGGGAATGGCGTAAGGGACCGTATAAAGATCTGTTCTATGCTCTGCAAAAATCCCTGGGAGACGATCTCCCGATTATTGCAGAAGATCTGGGTGTAATAACGCCGGAGGTAATCGAGCTTCGGGATGCATTTGCATTGCCTGGGATGAAGATATTGCAGTTTGGTTTTGATAATACGGATGAGAATCCATTTTTACCGCATCAATTTGTACCGCACACGGTTTGCTATACGGGAACCCATGACAATGATACTACCCTGGGCTGGTATTCGAAAGCATCCGAAAGGAGCCGGGAAAAGGTGAGAAGGTATATGAATACGGATGGGAAAGAGATTGCGTGGGATTTCATCCGTGCATGCTATGGGTCCGTTTCTGAAATAGCGATTATACCGCTGCAGGATATTATGGGGCTGGACAGCCGGGCACGAATGAATACCCCGGGAACAACAAAAGGCAATTGGCAATGGCGGTATACCCCGGATATGTTAAAGGATTCCATAGCAAAACGGTTATTCGAGCTTAGTATCCTCTATGGACGTACCGATTGGAGAAAGCTTTCTTAAAATTTGATAGGAGTGTGAATAGTCTCATAAAAAACGGTGAATTTAAAGCCGTGGGAATTTATCATCCTAAGCAAATAAATGAAGGCTGCTGAAAAACCATGTAGATACTGCAAGAGGGTCTGTAGTCTTCCTGTAATGCACTGTTTGAAAGACAGGTTAATCCCTTCGTGTGACATAAGCAAACAGATTTGTGCTTATAATACAAATTTGTATGATAGTGGCATACAAAAGGAATGAGATGTCTTTCGATCAGTGTGTGAAGGGAGATTACAGACCCTCTTGTATTCCTATCAATTGAAATACAGCAGCCTCTTATTCATTGCAGGAAATGCGGTTCTATGGTATACTTTTTTCACTAAAACAAGAAAAGGAAATGATTATGAAACGATTATCAAATTATTTTCTAGCATTCCTACCATTCCTTGCTGCAGAGGGAATTCAGATTGCAACTGCGGGAATATTAACGATCCTATACTATATCATAACCGGTTTGCAGACAGGGATGGGGATAAGTCCTAACGCACTTTACCTTATTTCAATCCTAGCGGGGATCGTATGTGGAATCGTATTTGGCGTATGGTACCTTTTCCTTAATCACGGGGAAAGAAAGGGCAAGCTTTCGAATTTTCTGACATTAAAGCACATTATGCTGTTTTTGGGATTGGGAGTCGGCTGCCAATTCCTTACTTCCGGCTTGATGAGCCTGATTCAATCCTTTTTTCCAAAGGTATTTTCCGATTATTCGGAGATTATGAAAATGATTACAGGCGGAAGCCTGGGAATGGTGCTTCTGTTTACGGTATTCATTGCGCCGATTACCGAGGAGCTGATATTTCGGGGGGTTATTTTTCATTTCGCAGGCAGAGACAATCACTTTTTAGCTGCAAATATTTTTCAAGCAGTCCTATTTGGAATATATCATGGGAATATCGTACAGGGAATCTATGGAGCCAGTTTAGGTCTTCTGCTGGGATATACCTGTCATAAATATCAGACAATAGCGGCATCGGTGCTTTTACATATGATAATTAATGCAAGTGCGATCTTACTGAATCTTTTTCCCGGTAATATAGTAGGCGTTATTACAATAACAGTACTTGGGGGAGGTGTTCTCACAACGAGTCTTTACTATATGAGTAAGGATCCTTGTAGTAAAGAGGAACGGTAGGGGGATTTTTAAAGCAGGCAATGAAATTTTGATTGGAGTGGCATAAGTCACATAAAAACCATGAACATGAATATATATGTGTTTCTATTCATGTCAAAATCTTAAAATGACTTATGATACTCCGATCAATTTTTTTAAAAGATAATATAATAATACTTGATTTTTTCATCAAAATCATATAATATTCTAAATAAATATTAAAAGCATAAACAATTAGCAGCCTGTCAGAATGATTTCAACTGCACTTTATGGATATAGAGGCGGTATGAAGGATGCATGTTGGGCAGCTTGGCTAAGTAGCCAAATCAAAGGAATAACCCGGAAATAATGTCTTGACCATAACGGCAGGAACAATGCGGTTTTATTCTACATTTTCAGGCATTTTATGTCCTATAAAAATGGAAAATAAAGTAGGCTGTAAGTAAGTTTGTAATCAACTTATGAATTTTTTCACATGCGATCCAAATGTCTTATATTTGGACAGAATAAGATTCATAATGGAAAAACTGTTACAGCATAAGAATCGTATAGAAATGTTACGCTGTCATGCCAGACCAGAGATTCCATGGTTTCGCAGGGACGGCTTTTTTATCGTATAGGAAATTGCGTCCTATACGATAAAAAACCTCCATGCGAACGTAGTTCGCATTGGGATGACGCACTCGCGTAAGGTATTTATCTGCCTGCGGCAGAACACGCTCGGCGCAAGAGTTTGCCTTGGCAAATTCTTTGTTACTTCCGGACTATTTGTTTCATGCTAACGCCCACGCTTTTTGGGCATAAAAGCCTTGCTTTTAAGAAGGCTTTAGGCTTGCAAGGTTTTTGCAAGACGGATTCATGCTATTCAAATTAGAAAAGGAAAAGGGGTAATTAAAAATGAAATCGAAAGCAAATTTTGGAACGGAAAGATTAGTACAAATGGCACTTTTGGTTGCAATTATTTTATTAATGGCTTTTACACCAATCGGTTATATTAAGACATTAGGATTAGAAATTACGTTGATTGTCGTACCGGTAACGATCGGTGCGATCGCCCTTGGAGCAGCGGGAGGAGCATTGCTCGGAGGGGTGTTTGGCATCACCAGCTTCATCCAATGCTTTGGTATGAGCCCGTTTGGCACGGTACTTTTAGGAATCAATCCGTGGGCGACATTTATTGTATGTGTCGTTTCACGAATCCTGATGGGGTGGCTGACCGGCTTGCTATTTGAAGGCTTTAAAAAGGCGAAGGTGAATAAGAATCTGGCACTTGCAGTTACGAATCTTGCCGGACCGTTACTTAATACCTTCTTCTTCATGAGCGGTCTTATCCTGTTCTTTTATAATACGAATTATATTCAAGAAATTGCATCCACTCTTGGGACTAAGAATGTATTCACCTTTGTAATCGCCTTTGTAGGTGTCAATGGTCTGGTGGAAGCTGCGGCATGCTTTGTACTCGGAACGGCGATTTCGAAAGCACTGGATGTTTATAAAGTGAAGGCAGGGAAAACATGGTAATCGGAGAAGAATAGAAACAGAGACCCCAAACAGAAATGTAGTAGAACCTAGTAAAACTGTAGTAAAGATTTGAAAATTATTGATTGACAGGGCACTTCCGATATGTTACAATAATAGAGCTGTAACTTAATCAGTACAGTTTATATAAAAGAAGAGTATCCATCTCTCACCCCTAGCGTAGTTACTACAGTGAAAGGGTCAGCAAAAGAATATCATATGATCTCAGTCATGAGAAATTATGGAATTGTAGGTGGATAATCTTGATTATTCACCTTTTTTTATGTTATTTTATGCTACAGGAAAGTTCTTCGAACTTACCTATAACATAAAAAGCACTCTGTGCAGGATGCGCACTCGCGCGTAAGGTATATGTTGGCTTTGCCAACTGCGCTCGGCGCGAGAGTTTGCCTTGGCAAACTCTTTGTTTTGCAGAATACTGCAAGGATTAGGGTGATGCGGATATGAAACCGCAATGGAAACTTTGTAATGAGTGATTTAGCCTATGGAGGTGCAGTACTATTAGCGATTTAATGATTAATGAACAGATCAGGGACAGAGAAGTCCGCCTGATTGGTGAAAACGGAGAGCAGTTGGGGATAATGTCAGGAAAGGAAGCAAATAAACTAGCAAGAGAAGCAGAATTGGATCTTGTTAAGATTGCTCCGACAGCAAAACCACCCGTTTGTAAGATTATCGATTACGGCAAGTATCGGTATGAACTGACTAGAAAAGAGAAAGAAGCCAAGAAAAAGCAAAAGGTTACCGATGTAAAGGAAATCCGCTTATCACCAAATATTGATGATAATGATTTGAATACGAAGGCAAACCATGCCAGAAAATTCCTGAGTAAGGGTGATAAGGTAAAAGTATCCTTACGTTTTCGCGGCCGTGAAATGGCACATACCGCATCATCAAAGACAATCTTGGATCAATTCTTTTCCAGACTCGAGGATGTCGCAGTAATTGATAAGCCTGCAAAGCTCGAAGGCAGAAACATGACAATGTTCTTATCAGAAAAACGTTAAAATACTAAATATTACAACAGTAGGGCAAGCAGTCATTTGTCTTATCGCTTGCCCAACTGTATTATTATTAAGGAGGAAATATCATGCCAAAATTAAAAACAAGCAGAGCAGCAGCGAAGCGTTTCAAAAAAACAGGTACCGGAAAATTAAAGAGACAGAAGGCTTATAAAAGCCATATTTTAACGAAGAAATCCGCTAAAAGAAAAAGAAATCTCAGAAAAGCAGCTATGACGGATGCAACGAATATTAAGAATATGAAGAAGATCTTACCATATCTGTAAGAGAAGAGATTGTTGATAAGGAGGAAATAGAAAATGGCAAGAATAAAAGGCGGATTGAACGCAAGAAAGAAACATAATAGAGTGCTAAAACTGGCTAAAGGTTATAGAGGTGCCAGATCAAAACAATATAGAGTAGCAAAACAGTCAGTAATGAGAGCGTTATCAACTTCCTTTGCTGGTAGAAAAGAGAGAAAAAGACAGTTCAGACAGTTATGGATTGCAAGAATTAATGCAGCAGCCAGAATGAACGGCCTTTCCTACAGCAGATTTATGTATGGCTTAAAGTTAGCAAATGTTGATATCAACAGAAAAATGCTTTCTGAAATGGCAATCAACGATGCAGATGGCTTTGCAGCATTAGCAGAAGTTGCAAAATCTAAGCTGGCGTAAGAAGTAAGTTACGAACGTAATTGCTATCGATAACAATCATAGATGTGAATATTATAGAAAATGTCCGATCCAGGGAAGATATAAGAGATGTCTTCTCTGTATCGGACATTTTTTTGCTCATTTTCATCGCAATTTTTCTGTTCTTTTCCATTAAATTGTATGGGTTCCTAATCCCAGTGCAGCACTGACCGGAAGAGAGAAGCAGATCCCCTTTCCATCGGTTGACAGACCGAATTCATGGGTGATCGCCTCCATGATTTTTTGCCTTTTTTCATGCGGGGATAGTATCATTACAATATCCTTTTCCGGCTGAATCGTAATTCCTAAGAATTTGGCCGCTTCCTCGGAGCCGACGCCTCGTGCGTGAACAAGAGTTCCGCCGGTTGCGCCCGCTGCTTTGGCAACGTCCATTACTTCGTTGAACAATCCCCCGGATACGATGGATAGTATTAAATCATAAGGTTCATTCTGCATCATATGAATTTCCTCTCTTTCCATTTGAGCTTTGCTTTCCGATGTAGAGCATGCCTGCGATAGAATGCTGCTACAGCTGGATAAGGAGATGGTAAATGCGATACCGGTTCCCGGTTTATTTAACTCCATTTTAACGTGAAGATCGTGCAGCATTTGCTGCGCCATAGTTTCTGTTAATACACTCAGGATAATCGCCTTCTTAGGTTCACCGAACCCGAGAATATCATAGATTTCTGAGCTCGCTGCCCCGTTTCCATGCAGTATAAGACTAATTGGTATTTCACTTTTCTTATAGATATCAATAAATCTATGACCTAGACTATAATCCACAATTGTGATCAGCAATTGTATTTGATGATGTGTGTTAGCAGTATTGTCCATCAATCATCCTCCTGTTCACCGGATTGGTGGTTCTCTATTGTATTATTCTTATTATACCCGATATGGCTATCCTCTTTCAACTGTATCGTTACTTCTTCGGAAACCTCCTTAGCATTTGCTGCGACTATGGATGCGTCCTTGCCGTCGGAGGCAGGCTCTTCCTGATTGTAATCAATAATCGTATCCTCGACATACACCTTCGGTACATCTTTGGATATCCTTGCAGATTTAATTCGATAAACTACCCCAAGGATTTGGATTGTAATTAAAGGAGTCATAGCAACCATAGCAACAATTCCAAAGGCATCGGTAAGAATATTTCCTCCGATTGCCTGCGTAGCACCCACTGCAAAGGGAAGCAGGAAGGTAGCTGTCAAAGGACCGGAGGCAACGCTTCCGGAGTCAAATGCGATGGCGGTAAACAATGGTGAAACAAAGAAAGTTAGCACCAAAGCAAGAATATATCCCGGTAAAATCATATACCAGATAGAGATTCCTTTCACTACCCGCAGCATGGAGAGACCGACGGAGATTGCAACGCCTATGGATAAATTAAGGCCTAATACTCTTCCGGAAATATGTCCCTCGGTAATATCTTCTACCTGCTGCTTCAATACGCTTACAGCAGGCTCCGCTGCTACGATGAAAAAGCCAAGCAGCATTCCAAGCGGAATGAGAGTCCACCGGTAAGCTCCTCCAGCCAGTTCACTTCCCAGAAAATTACCGGCAGGCATAAACCCTACGTTAACTCCGGTCAGGAATAATACCAGCCCGATAAACGTGTAGATGATGCCGCTTCCGATTTTAAGTAAGGGACGCTTCGGTAAGTGAAGTGCAAATATCTGAAAGAATACAAAGAATAGCACGATAGGAAAAAGTGCTATCACAACATCCTTAACATAGATTGGAAGGTTGGATAAAAACAGATAGAACACTTCGGAAAGGCTTCTGATTTCCGGTATGGATGCCGGTGTATAGCTGCCGGAGGAGGTATTATAAAACATACCAAGAAGCATCACGGTCACAATGGGACCGATGGCACAGAGGGAAATAAGACCAAAGCTGTCATCCTCTGCGGTCTTGTCGTCGCGGACGGAAGCAAGGCCGATCCCGATCGCCATGACAAAAGGAACCATAATTGGACCGGTGGTTACTCCGCCAGAGTCAAAGGCTACGGCTAGAAAATCCTCATGAGTAAAGGCTGCCAGGATAAATATCAGAGAATATAAAACGATAAAAATATAGGATAATTTGATCTGAAATAATATTCTCAGTAAGGATACCGTTAAAAATAGACCCACGCCGACGGCTACGGCAATAATCAGTACCGTATTCGGAACGGAAGGTGTCTGCGTGGCCAGTACACTAAGATCGGGTTCTGCGATGGTAATAAAGACACCGATCAGAAAAGTCGCAATCAAGACCAGCGGCAGCTTACGGCTTTTCATTAGATAAGCACCCATTTTTTCTCCCATATTCATCATTGAGATATCTGCGCCCAGAGAAAAGAAGGCCATTCCGAGAATAAGAAGGAATGCACCAACCAGAAATAATATTAAAGTGTAAAAGGGCATGGGAGCAATCGTAAAATGTAAGAGTAAAACAAAAAGTGTAGATGGAAGCACAGAAGTTAAGGCTTCCTTAAATTTGATTTTTAGTTGCTTTTGCATAAATCACCTCGTAGCTATGTATTTTGTACAATATGGAACGGGGTATGAAAAAAATACACCATAAGGTTAATATTACAGGAAATAGAAGCATAAATCAATATTAAATCTGTTGTTTTCAGAATAATTTTAGAATATTTTCAAACATTTAAGAGATAAAGGATATTGATTGCAGATTAGAATCAAATTAAAATTTAACTAAAATAAGGAAAAAACAGTGCTTTTATATTGCGTTAATTAAAAAAGTGAAGTATGATGAAGAGGTAAGAGTTCGCAGCGTTTTATATCCCACGCAGCGTTCAAAAACTCTTAAGATGCGTAAAAACAGCGCAGGTAAAATATTAAAATCAAAGTGTGTATATGGGAGGCCTTTATGAGAAACAAACTTACCAACATTTTATGGGGATTATTCTTCATTGCGATCGGTATAGGATTTGCCGGTAATGTATTATTTCACTGGAATTTTGAGCTTTTCTTTCCCGGCTGGTGGACATTACTGATTATCATTCCTTGCTTTATCAGCATGATACAGTCAGGGTTCGGAGTGGGATCAACGATGGGGTTTATTATAGGTATCCTGCTACTAGTGTCTCATTATGATGTTTTTGACTTTAATGTTATGAAATTAATTGTTCCTGCCATTTTAATCTTTATTGGCATCCGGCTTTTGTTCCAAAGTGCTTTCCGGAAGACAATTCACAATGAGGAGTATGCTTATAAGGATAATGCGGACGGACAGACAGGTTCCAACTATGGACCGGAAGGCCGATCCGATTATACGGCAATCTTCAGCAATAATAAAGTTCATGCAGATGACAGCTTCAACGGAGCATCCTTAAATGCGGTATTCGGAGCCATTGTACTGGATCTTCGGGATGTAAATCTACAGCATGATGTCGAGATAAATGCAAGTGCTATCTTCGCAGGAATCGATATCTTTGTACCAAGAAACGTTCGCATCAGAATTAATAATGTTCCAATCTTCGGAGGTGTAAGTAATAAAGCGGAACAATATGCAGATGCCAATGCACCTACGATCTATCTGAACTCAACCTGTATGTTTGGAGGTATTGATATTAAATGAGCAGCTTTCAAAAAGTGATAAAATATGGTGCGGTCACATTTGCAATTCTTCTGGCAGTCGGAATTATATCCGCCATTGCAAATGCAGCGTTATCCGTTGTTTCCTTAGTTTCGGGAGATTTTATTTATCATTCCGATTCTAGGGATACGGTTGCCGTTAATGAAAGAGAGGATTTTACCGGTGTAAGCGGTCTGGATATTGATATTGCCTACGGTAA
The DNA here is from genome assembly GCA_015057615.1 of Lachnospiraceae bacterium. Classification (GTDB taxonomy): domain Bacteria; phylum Bacillota; class Clostridia; order Lachnospirales; family Lachnospiraceae; genus Mobilitalea. The sequence goes on from SVEA01000160.1 coordinate 21,223, forward strand.
CTTAACGATAACAAAGGGAGACGGAGATGGTTTCCAGGTAGAAGCCAATGATGTTACCAAAGACTTCGAAATGAAGGTTAGTCGAAAAGGAACGTTGATCCTGCATGAAAAGAACAGATACTTTAATTTGCGCTGGTTTAATTTTAATAAAAATACAAAATACCATTCCAACATTACCCTATACCTTCCGGAGGATTGTCAGCTGAAGGATGTTGTGATTGATAGCGGGGCCGGAAGGGTTCAAATGGATAGCTTTGAAGCAAATAAGCTTATTGTCAATGCTGGTGCAGGTAATATCGAAGGGGACAGCATAACGGCAAATAAGGTGAGCCTGGATGGAGGCGCAGGTTCCGTAACCTTTACAAATGTTGACTTCAAAAATATGGATATGGACTGCGGTGTCGGTAATGTACGAATCGCCGGTATACTGTCTGGGGAAAATACCCTTGATTGCGGTATCGGTAATGTGGATATTGAAATTGATGCCAGCGAAGAAGATTACGATCTGGACATCGAGTCCGGCTTAGGTAAAGTCCGTTTGAATGGAAAGCGTATCGCCAAGGACTATCGTAAGAATAATAATGCCTCTTCATTAATTGAAATTGATGGTGGAATTGGCGATGTTGATCTCAAATTTACCCGGTGAGTGTTATAATCATCATAGAAGTATGTTTTTTCCTGTTTTACAAATAGTATCAAGTAATTTTCGGATAATTCTTGCATTCTTTGTATACAAATAATAAAATAAGATAGAATAAATTAAGGACGTTACTTCGAAATAACGTCCTTATTCCATAATTTGTGCTTCTATTATGCGCAGAAAGATGCGCAGGAATGATCCAAAACTCTATTATGCGCATAATACAGCGCAAGAATCGGAGATTAAAATGAGAAGAAAAAAAATACTGGGACTTATTCTTTTTGGCTTCTTGGTATCCGCCGGTCTATTTGTCAGTGTCAATTATATGATAGACAAGGGAACCAAAAGCGGTATTGAAGGAAATCAAACAAATTTTACGAAAGAGGATGTTACCGGTAAGGATATACAGGAGAATGCAGGGGAAGAAAAAGAGCTGGCAGCGAAGGAAAAGGATTCTGCGAATAGACCGGAAGTAGCATCTTCGCCGGAGTCGGCAGGAAAAAAAGAAACACAGGGTGGTAGTGCAGCAGAGGATATTTTAGCGGATGGCAGCCGTATCGATGAGAATGCCTCCCGTGCAGGTCAGCCAGGGCAAGCTGGGGAAACTGCCGATGCAGATACAAGGGACAGCAGTGACTGGGTTGATGCTGAAGGAGAAGCCGCGAATTCCGATGCGAGTACCTCAAGCACCAGCATTTCTTCCATTGATCCGGGAAACGCAGAAGGTGCTGCTAATACTTTAGGAAGTGCGTTACTTACCGCACCGGAGCTTCAGCTCATCAATGACTGCAATGAAGTGGATTATAAAGCTTACATTCCGGAAATGATTTTTGACAGTAAGATAGAAACGATGCTGGATATTGATAATCCGGATCTCGACTTAAAGGCAGAGGCAGCGATTCTTTTTGATGCGGATACCAGGGAGGTTCTATATTATAAGAATCCGATCGAGGCAGTATTTCCTGCAAGTACAGCGAAGCTTTTAACCTGCCTGGTCACGCTGGATTGGTGTAAGGAGGACGAGGAAGTGACAATTGGTGATGAGATAACCATGATCGCTTCGGATTCCTCAAAAGCAAACATTAAGCAGGGACAGGTACTTACCATACAAAATTTATTAGAGGGAATGCTTCTTCCTTCCGGTAATGATGCCGCATATGCCGCAGCCGCGTATGTGGGAAGAAAGTCGTTAAAGAACGAAGCGGCACCCAAGGAAGAGGCAATTCTTGCATTTACAAAGCTTATGAACCAGAAAGCAAAAAAAATAGGGGTAAAGAATTCCTGCTTTAAGACACCGGATGGGTATGATGCACTCGGTCAATATACGACCGCATTGGATATGGGATTGATCGGGCTTGCTGCAATAAGGAATGAGACGATCATGGACATAAGTCAGAAGAGCGTGTCGCGAAATATATTTGCCAGCGGTGAGGATATCACGTGGGAAAATACAAATTCATTAATCAATCGAAATAGTCCAAGATATTATTCCAAAGCGATCGGATTAAAGACCGGCACCAGCACGATGGCAGGGAAATGTCTTATCGCAGCTGCCGATGACGGCGAACAGGAGGTTTTATGTGTTATTATGAAATCCTCCTCTTCCGGCAGGTTTGAAGATGCGACTAAATTACTGAAGTATGGATTGGAATAAGGGATAAAGAGCGAAAGGCAGCACGGAAATATGGTGAATTATGCACAGGAAAATGTGCAGGAAATGAGGGAAAGCAATGGATAATAATGAATTTTATGACGACCGGTCGGGACAGGAAGAGACGATACAAACGGAGGTGAATCCCAAAACAATATTAAGCAGAATAGGCATTGCATTATCCTTAATGGCAGCGGCTATTCTGCTGTCTCAAGTGATTTTAAGCAAACTTGTAAGCAGTTTTCTTCCAAGTTTTGCAGATTCCAATTGGTATAGCTGGGTACTGGTAGCGATATCAATGTATGGAGTCGGGCTGCCGGTACTTTATATGCTGACGAAAAACATTCCGGATTCGAAAAAGAAGCCGGTTCAGAAACTAAAGGTGTCTCAATTTTTCATTATCTTTTTTATCAGTGCAGCAGCCATGTATCTTACGAATTTCTTTAGTGTATTTATTAATTTGATTCTCTCATTAATAAAGGGGGGAGAGTTAATCAATCCGGCTATGGATGCTATCTTTGAAGGAAATCCTTTTATAACCTTTTTATATACCGCCATTGGGGCGCCGATTGTTGAAGAGATTATTTTCCGAAAAATATTATTAAATAAGGTTCGTCGATTTGGAGATCTGCCAGCTATTTTAATAACGGGTATCGCCTTTGGCATGTTTCATATGAACCTAGCACAGATCTTCTATGCAGCAGCGTTGGGCATTATATTTGCCTATGTTACGATAAGGACGAATACGATCCGCTACTCCATTCTATTACATATTATGATCAATACTATCGGAGCAACCTTAGCACCGATGGCAGTAAAACAAGGTAATCTTGTACTTTTAATGCTGCTGGGGACGTGGGAATTTGCTGCCATAGCCGCAGGGGTTGTGTTCTTCATTGTATTCGTAGTCGTTAAGAAGAAGATCACTCTGGAGCCGGGAGAAATATTCATTTCCCCAAAATCATCCTATCTATTAAATGCCGGTACAATACTCTTTCTATCGATCTGTCTTGCAATAATAGTAAGAGGTATTCTATTGACGTGATCGTAATTCGTGAAATATTCTCGTAAGATTATGAGAAACTACATGAAATGATAAATTGAAACCATGGTAATTTTTGTTATAGATGAGTATGCTGTATTTATGAAATAATTTAATGTTTGCGGCTGCAGTTCACTTACTTTAGTTTTAAGCCTGTTGGGATCGTAAGTCATGAAACTGTGAGTAGGAAGCGGATTGGCTTTTGATTATGGATCGTTCGTAAAAGGAAAGGGGAATACCAGTATGAACAATTTTACTTTTTATAGTCCGACATACTTTGTTTTTGGTAAAGATACCGAGATGGAGGCAGGTCATTATGTAAAGCGTTTTGGCGGCAGTAAAGTCCTGCTGCACTACGGTGGAGGCTCTGTTGTTCGTTCCGGCCTTTTAGACAGAGTAAAAGAATCTCTTAAGAAAGAAAATATCAAATTTGCTGAGCTTGGCGGGGTACAGCCGAATCCAAGAAGCGGACTGGTTTATAAGGGAATTGACCTATGCCGGAAGGAAGGCGTTGATTTCATTCTGGCGGTAGGCGGCGGAAGCTCCATCGATTCCGCGAAGGCGATTGCGGCTGGAGTAAAGTATGACGGCGACTTCTGGGATTTCTATGAAGGAAAGCCGATTACAGAAGCTTTGCCGATAGGTACCGTATTAACCATAGCTGCAGCAGGCAGTGAGGGATCCGGAGATTCCGTTATTACAAAGGAAGAGGGGATGCTTAAGAGAGGCACCGGCGGAGAAGCATTACGGCCTGTTTTCTCAATTCTTAATCCGGCACTTACCCAGACCTTACCTGCATACCAGACCGCAGCAGGGGCAACCGATATCATGGCGCATGTATTTGAACGTTATTTTACGAATACAAAGGAAGTAGAGATCACGGACCGGCTATGCGAGGCAGTTCTTTTAACCATGGTTAAAGAGGTTCCGAGAGTCATTATAGATCCGAATAACTACGAAGCAAGAGCAAATATTATGTGGGCAGGTATGGTAGCCCATAATAACCTCGTAGGGGTGGGCCGCAGCCAGGATTGGGCGAGCCACGGAATTGAGCATGAGCTATCCGCATTATATGATGTTGCTCATGGTGCAGGCTTGGCGGTAATCTTCCCTGCCTGGATGGCCTATGTATATAAATATAATATTAACCGCTTTGCACAAATCGCTGTCCGGGTATGGGGCTGCCAGATGAACTTCGAGAATCCGGAAGTGACGGCGCTGGAAGGAATTGAGCGTCTGAAACAGTTCCTGACCTCCATCGGAATGCCGATCAACTTTAGAGAACTGGGTGCGAAGGAAGAGGATATACCTGCAATGGTTGAGAAGCTTGGTCTTGGGGAGAACGGAACCATAGGTAGCTTTGTACCGCTAACCAGTAAGGATGTAGAACAGATCTACCGGCTTGCGTTATAGAATGGCAGCATGAATAGTTTTGCAAAAACTGCGAACCGAAAGCTTTGCTTAAACTGCAAGCCATTGGAAGAATAGCAAAAGCAGGTATTCTTCAGGATTTATGCCCATAAAGCATGGGCAGTAAGTAGGAATAGTCTCGTAAAAAACACGAGCCATTGGAAGAATAGCAAAAGCAGCTATTCTTCAGAATTTATGCCCATAAAGCATGGGCAGTAAGTAGGAATAGTAAAAGATAAGGCATGAGAAGCATCCCTGTGGATATAAGGACGCTTCTCATCTTTATGTAAAATATTACTTGTTTTTTTTCTTTGGCATGATACAATAACTATTATGTTCCTGTATTTTCCTTAGTATAATATCCTTCTGAAGATACAGGGTATTCTTATATTAGGAAAGAAGGGGTTTTTCTTGTTGACGGATATTCTTGTAAAGCTGTTTGTTAAAAATAATGATAGAATTGAAGAGCAAAAAGTACGCTCCGCGTATGGAATCCTATCCAGTGTTGTGGGTGTGATTTGTAATGTAATACTTTTTGCAATTAAGCTGATTGTAGGATTACTCATAAACAGTATCTCCGTCATGGCAGATGCATTTAATAACTTATCCGATGCCGCTTCTTCCATCATCAGTTTTATTGGTGTGAAATTAGCAGAAAAGCCCGCAGATAAGGAGCATCCCTTCGGTCATGGCAGATTTGAATATATTGCAGCTCTGGCAGTGTCCTTTCTTATTTTACAGGTGGGTCTGACCTTGTTAAAAAGTTCCTTTAAGAAGGTATTGGAGCCGGAGACAGTTTCCTTCAACCCAGTACTAATTGCAATCCTTTGCGTATCGATCCTGGTTAAGGTCTGGCTTATGCTGTTTAATCGTAAATTAGGGAACCGGATAAATTCGACGGTTATGAAAGCGACAGCTGCTGATTCGATGGGAGATATCCTGATTACTTCCTCCACGATTATTTCTGCCAGTATTGCGGGGGTGACCGGACTTAAAATTGATGGTTACATTGGTCTTGCTGTATCCATCTTCGTTATGATCGCAGGGATTCAGATTGCGAGAGACACCTTAGAGCCTCTTCTTGGACAGGCAGTGGATCGGAAAATATACCGGACAATTTCGGATTTGGTAGAAAGCTACGAGGGGATTGTAGGAAGCCATGATCTGATCATTCATAGCTATGGACCGACCCATCGAATGGCTACCATACATGCCGAGGTGCCGAGTGATATAAACGTTGAGAAAGCACATGATACCATTGATCAAATAGAACGGGATGTTCTGGAGAAGCTGGACATCTTTCTGGTAATCCATATGGATCCGATCGAAGTAAATAATAAGACCGTAATGGAGAAAAAAGATATGATACTGGGGATTATCAAGAAACTGGAACCGAAAGCGAGCATCCACGATTTTCGTCTCGTTAATGGGGAGTTTCATATCAACCTGATCTTCGATTTGGTTATTCCATTTTCCTATTCCAAAGAGCAGGAACAGAATCTGCTTACTAACATAGTGGAAGAAGTACGGCAGCAGGATGCCCGTTATCAGTGTATTATTACACTGGAGAACAGCTTTATAGCGGAGAAATAAGGTTAACTTCGCACATCACGGTGGTATCGAAAAAGGCTGTTACTGGTTATGAATGGCAATATATAGAAGAATAAAACGGGTTATGGATTTTTATAAAAAACCTTATAAAAAAACTTAAAAAAAAGAATAAATTTGTACTTGATTAATATGGTACAATGAGTTATAATATCATTCGTGGTCGCAATAAAGACCAGTAAATAAATACAAGGGGAATTGTCGGAAAGTCAATTCACTTGTTATATATTGGGCTATCGCCAAACGGTAAGGCACTGGACTCTGACTCCAGCATTTCAAGGTTCGAATCCTTGTAGCCCAGTTAATCAAACCACTAGAAATAGTGGTTTTTGTTATGTTCCATGCTATATATAGTAGTAGTATATTTTGACGAAACCCCTAGGTAAAACTTTGGGTAAAACTTTTGAAAAATGTATGTTATAATGATGCCAAAACAAAGTTCAAAATGATAAAAAAGTTTTACCTAATGTCAAGGAGGCGTAAATATGGCAAGAGAAAAAACCAATATTAAAAATGTCTACTACGATGATGAGAAAAAACTTTATTATGCACGTCTATATTATGGAGTGGTAGACGGGAAAAAGAAAACTGAATGGGAAACATTTGTAAAGAAGTCAGAAGCAAAAACTAGAGTTAATAATTTTGAAGCTGATAAGATTAGAGAAGAATTGGCTATTCCAAGTAAAGTTACTGTCAAGCAGTGGCTTGAGCAATGGTATAATGATGTCGTTCTTTATAATAATGAGATTACAACACAGGAAGGATATAAAACAATTATATACAAGCATCTCATACCGAAATTAGGGAATATGCAATTACAGAAATTGACTGAAAAACATATTAAGAAGTATTATAAAGAAAAGCAAACAGAGCCAAATGGATACAAAAAGAACGGAGAACCAAAGCCACCTCTTAGCTCTAATACAGTCAGGAAGCATCATACTTTGTTAATGACAGCTCTCACGGCAGCAAAAGAGGAACATTTAATAAAATCAAATCCACTCGAATCTAAAACTCTTAAAGCGCCGGAATATGTAAAACCAGAAATATCATTTTATGATTTGGATAATTTATTAAAATTGTTTGATATTGTATACGATAATAATATCGAACCGGCAATTTACTTAGCTGGTACTACAGCATTGCGCAGAGAAGAGATAAGTGGATTAAGGTGGGATTGTGTGGATTTTAAAAAACATGATATGTTGATAAGACGATCAGATGTAAGAGCGTTTAATAAAATTCATACAAAGAAACCAAAAAATGAAACCTCAACTAGACGTATTTCAATGCCTGATGAATTATATGAAGTTTTAGAAAGACATAAAAAAATGCAATATGAAAATAAGAAACTTATGGGAGATGCATATAATTCAGTTGATATTGAAAAAAATTATGTTATAGTCGATGATTTAGGCTATCAAATTAATCCGGCAACCTTGTCATCTTCATTTTTAAAATTAATTCGTAAATATGATTTACCTTCTGTTTCATTAAGAGGATTAAGGCATACAGTTGCATCGGTTCTAAACGATAATGGAATGACACTGTACGATATAAGCAAACTATTAGGACATGCATCTACTGATATTACCAGTAAGGTTTATGTAGAAATGTTTTCACCTGATAACCGTAAGGCAACACAGACTATGGCTAATGCTATTTCTGCGGCAAAGAAGAAAACTAAGTAAGCTAAATAAGAATTTGCAGGGTACGTTGCCGGCATCATCAAAAAATACAACCATTGACACTGCTGGATGGTACAGGGTAGCTGAATATCAAGCTAATACCCACAATGAGAGTATAGGATCACTTTGTAATTCTGTAAATATATCCATAAGGAGAGATTATCGGAGCGATAATAACGAGTACTATAATATGCTCCTGATGTCTACTTATAATAAATCCAAGTTTGTATTAATTGGTAAACTGGTAAACAAGCAGTGTATAGACAAAATTAGACACACAATAGATGGTGCTAATCTGAAAGCATACATTGAGATTTACTACTCAGCCGACAAGAAAAATACCATAAGAATGGATTTGTTTAATACTGTTGATGTGGCAAATAATAAATGGGTTGCCATTTCACCAGCAGCAACAGAGGAAACCATTGAGGGTGTATCTGTTATGTCAATGATGGACTTGACAACTTAATTATATGTCATTAGTTAGATACATAATTTGTATCGTAAATTCCCTAACATCATTATTGACATGATTATCAACACTCAGTGTCCTACTTGATATCACTAGATTTGCTACTCTCGTTAAAAAACTGTTTATACTGGTGCTTGCCGATATCGGAATAAGCATACCATCCATAGGAGCGTATTTTTTAAGCGTGCCAAGTTCCACTCGGCCCTGTGGAAAAACACCATCCGGATTATTGATAACTAAGCGTAAACTTATTATGTTGCCGTACTGATACATATTAAAATACCTTATCGTGTATGCTGTGTCAAAATACTGCCATGCATCTGATATACGAGTTATATTAAAATTCTTATTTAGCCAACCAACATCCATTAAATCCCCTTTACATATATCAGAATGAGCATTATAATAGAAACAGAACAAATGTTTGCAATTAAGATACGAATATGGAGGGGATATCATGAATAAGCCAGTAGATGTAATAGCCACGTTTAATACATCAGGGGAAATCAAACCACTATATGTTCGGGTTGAAGAGAATCGCGCCCTTTACACCCGCAAAATAGAAAAAATTGAATACGATCGAGAAGAAAAGTTCGCAGGGACTTCTTCAATTTTATATGGCTGTTATATTTCGGTTGGAGATCAGTTAAAGAAGATAAAAATAAAATATAATACCAATACCCATCAATGGTTGCTCGTGGAATAAAATAGAGTTCTCGGTAGATTTGCCCTGCCCGTCTTATGGATGCGTAGGGCTTAATTTTATACATATTGCTTAAATTTACTTTACATTTTTATACATATTGTTTTGAATTAAGTGCTTGCCAATCAACTTGATATATGTTACACTTGTATCAAGTTTAAGGAACGTAAAAATTAAATCTTAGAAAGAGAGGTAAAGCCATGTTTGAATATGAAAATGATCTTTTAATTGTCGATGAACTGATTATTGACCCG